>NZ_JBHVQX010000030.1:0-51365 GCF_042886395.1 Streptomyces sp. NPDC058008
GAGCCCGCCCCGGCGCCGGTTCGCGCGGCCGCCCCGCGGGGCCTCCGCTGCCGGAGCCCCGGCGGAGCTCAGGGGCCTCCGGAACCTCCCCGGCGGCCCGCCCCGCGCGGCCCCCGCCGCCGGATCTCCGCGGCGGCCGGGGACCCGTACCGCGCGCTCCCACCGGTCCGGCGCCGGTCAGGGGCCTCCGGCGCCGGCGCGCCCCCCGGATAGACTCGTCCGCATGGTCCGGCCGTCCCTCAGCGATGTGAGCCCCGGTATGTGGCGCCGCGAGGCCGGTACCGAGGTGCGCAGGGTCGCGCCGTCCCCGGAGCAGGAGACAGCGCCGTACGCCATCACCGCCGGGCTGCGGATACCCCGCGTCCCCACCGAGTGGGTGCCGCACGCCCACGCCCTGCACGAGCTCGTCTGGGTGCGCGGGGGCACGCTGACGTCCCGGGTGGAGGACCGCGTCTTCACCGTGTCCGAGGGGCACGGGCTGTGGATGCCCGCCGGAGTGGTGCACGGGGGCCGGGCGACCGCGGGCGCGAGGTTCCACGAGGCCTTCTTCGCCCCCGACCGCGCGCCGTTCGCCTTCGGGGAGCCGAGGGCGATCGTGATGACGCCGCTGCTGGACTCTCTGCTGTCGCACCTGTCCCGCACGGACCTCGACGCGGCGGCCAGGGCGCGGGCGGAGTCCGTCGTGTTCGACGTGCTCCAGCCGGTGGACCACCTGTTCGCGCTGCAACTGCCCGGCGACGCCCGCATCGACGCGATCGCGGAAGCCCTGCTGGACGACCCGGCCGACAACCGCTCGCTGGAGGAGTGGGCGCGGCACCTGGGGATCAGCGACCGTACGGTCACCCGCGCGTTCCGCCACGCGACCGGGCTGTCCTTCGCGCAGTGGCGGCAGGTGCTGCGCGTGCACCGGGCGCTGACACTCCTCGCCGAGGGCCTCGATGTGACGACCGTCTCCGAGGTGCTCGGCTACGCGCAGCCCAGCACCTTCATCGCCTCCTTCCGGAGGGTCATGGGCACCACGCCGGGCGCGTTCTTCGACGTGGCCGACACCACGTCCGGGAATGTCCGGAATCCCGTATTGCCTGTCCAAAACTCCTGATTGCCGACAACGTAAACGGAACATACTCTTCTCGGAGTTAGGCAACCCTTAGTTTGCTTGCCGCGCAGGGAGTTCTCCCTGCGCGGGAGACTCCGCTGCCCGGCCGGTGAAAGCCGGACGGAGGGTGCCGCGGCCCTGCCCCTCCGACCGTCCGGACCCCTCGATGTTCACAAGCCCCTCCCGGCGCGCCGACCGCCCCGCGGCCGTCCCCGCCGCTCCGGTGGCCGCCCTCAACGGGCACGACCTGGTGCTGCGCTACAACGGCACGCCGGTCGTCCACGGTGTCTCGCTGGCCCTGGAACCCGGCCGGGCGACCGCCCTGGTGGGGCCGAACGGCAGCGGGAAGTCCACGCTGCTGCGCGCACTGTCCCGGCTGCACCGGGTGGACGGCGGCCGGGTGACGCTCGGCGCCCCCGACGGGCCGTCCGAGCGTGACGCGGCCCTGCTCAGCGCCCGGCAGTTCGCCCGCGAGGTGACGCTGTTCTCGCAGTCCAGGCCCGCACCCCAGGGCCTGACGGTCACGGAGGTCGTGGCGTTCGGGCGCCACCCCTACCGGCGCGGCTTCGCCGGGCTGACGGCCGGGGACCGGAGCGCCATCGACCACGCCATGGGCGTCACCGGCGTACGGGACATGGCAGGCCGGCCGGTCGGAGAGCTCTCCGGCGGGGAGATGCAGCGCGTCTGGCTCGCGGCCTGCCTGGCCCAGGACACCGGCGTCGTGCTCCTGGACGAACCGACCAACCACCTGGACCTGCGCTACCAGATCGAGACGCTCGACCTGGTGCGCGATCTCGTCGACGAGCACGGCATCGCCGTCGGCGTCGTGCTGCACGACCTCGACCAGGCGTCCCGCGTCGCCGACACGCTGGTCCTGATGAGCTCCGGCCGCGTCCACGCGGCCGGAGCGCCCGCCGACGTCCTCACCGCCCGGAACATCGGCGAGGTCTACGACATCCGGGTCGAGGTCACCACCGACCCCCGCACGGGCCGGCTCCGCATCGACCCGATCGGGCGCCACTCCCACTGAAGCGGCCCACCCGCCGCACCACTCCCTGCCTCAACACATCCCACGAAAGAGGAAATGTCATGAACCGTGCCCATCGCCTGGCGGCGTCGGCCTCCACAGGGCTCATCGTCCTCGCCGCGACGGCCTGCGGCACGACCACCGTCGAGAAGCCCGCGTCCGGCGCCAAGACCGCCGCCGCGGCCACCTCGGCGAGCTGTGCCGAGGACACCACCACCACCTCGACGAAGCCGGTCTCCTTCACGGACGGGGTGGGCCGGCAGGTGAAGCTGGACAAGCCCGCCGAACGGATCGCGGTCCTGGAGTGGCAGCAGGTCGAGGACGCCCTGACCCTGTGCGTGACCCCCACCGCGGTGTCCGACGCGAAGGGGTACAGCACCTGGGTCAGCGCGGAGAAGCTGCCCGGCGGGGTGACCGACATCGGCACCCGTGAGGAGCCCGACCTGGACACCCTCTACGCGGCGAAGCCCGACCTCATCGTCGTGGAGGCGTTCGACGCCGGCGACGAGACCATCGCGAAGCTGGAGAAGCGGGGCGTGCCCGTGATGGCCACCCGGGGTGCCGACCCGAAGGACCCGATCGGCAACATGCGCAAGGTGTTCAGCATGATCGGCGAGGCGACGGGACGCACCGAGCGGGCCGACCAGGTGCTCAAGGAGTTCGACGACCACCTCGCGACGGCGAAGAAGCAGGTCAGCGACGCCGACCTGCCGACGAAGAACTTCCTCTTCTTCGACGGGTGGCTCCAGGGAGGCAACCTCACGGTCCGTCCGTACAGCAAGGGCGCCCTGTTCACCGAGATAGGCGAGGAGCTCGGCCTCAAGTCCGCGTGGACCGACGACGTCAACAAGGCCCACGGTGACGGGGGCGTCGACCCCTCCTACGGTCTCGCGCAGACGGACGTCGAGGGACTCGCCTCGGTCGGTGACGCCAACCTCTTCTACGCCAACGACGAAGGGGCCGGGGGCTACGTCGCCGCGCTGGAGAAGAACCCGCTCTGGAAGACCATCCCGGCCGTGAAGGAAGGCCGCGCGCACGCCTTCCCGGCACGGGTGTGGGGCGCCGGCGGTCCGCGTTCCTGCGCCCAGGCGATCGACGCCTACGTCGACGTACTCGACAAGAAGTGAGCACACCGCACGACGTGAGCACCCCCCGGACGACGGCACTCCGGGGGGAGACGCCGCCGCGCTCCGAGCGCGGCGGCGGCCTCGCCGGAGTGGCCGTCCTGGCCGTCCTCCTCGTCGCGACGACGCTGGTCGGCATGTGGCACCTGACCCAGGGGACCTCCGGCGTCGGGGTCGGGGACCTGGTGCGCCACCTCACCGGAGCCCCGGAGAGCACCGGCGGGGCGCCGGTCGGTGAGATCCTCACCGGCTCGCGCCTGCCGCGCCTCTTCGCGGGCGTGGCGGTGGGCTTCGCCCTCGGCGTGGCCGGCGCGCTGCTGCAGTCCGTCACGCACAACACGCTCGCCTCCCCCGACACCCTCGCGGTCACCTCCGGGGCGTACTTCACGCTCTCGCTCGTCGCGGCCTTCGGCCTCGCCGTCCCGCTGTGGGCGTCGGGCGCCGTCGCCGTCGTGGGCGGCCTGGCCGCGGCCGCCCTCGTGCTGCTCCTCGCGGGCCGGGCCGCCGGCACCACCGGCACCCGTCTCATCCTCGCCGGATCGGCGACGGCGATGGCCCTGGACGCGGCGACCGCGATGCTCCTCATCCTGTTCCAGACGAGCACCACCGGCCTGTACGCCTGGGGGAGCGGTTCGCTGGCACAGCTGAACATCGACGCCTCGGTGCGGGCCTTCCCCCTCGTCGCCCTGGTGCTGTGCGTCGCCCTGGCGCTGTCCCGGCGGCTCGACGTGATGAACCTCGGTGACGACGCCGCGGCCACCGTCGGCGTACCGATCCGCAGCACCCGTGTGACCGCCGTGGTCTGCGCGGTGCTCCTGACCGGCACCGCCGTGACGCTCGCCGGCCCGATCGCCTTCGTCGGCCTCGGAGCCCCCGTGCTGGCCCGTCTGATCGCGGGCCGTGTCCGGTCGCTGGGCCGTCACCTCCTCCTGGTGCCCGCGGCCGGGCTGCTCGGCGCGCTGCTCATCCTGCTCGCGGACGCCACGCTGCGCGCGGTGCAGGGCGCGGACGGGGCCGCCTCCATCCCGACCGGAGTGCCGACCGCACTGCTCGGCTCCGTCGTCATCGTGGTCCTCGCGCTGCGCCTGCGCGACACCGGCCGGCTCCGCCGGCCCCCGCCCGCACGGGTCGCCGCACGGTCGCGCCGCGCGTTCCTCCTCGTGGTGCTCGGCGCGGTGGTGCTCCTGGCCGTGGCCGCCGTCGTGGGGGTCCTGGCGGGAAGCCTCTGGCTGCGCACGGGAGACCTCGTGCTCTGGGTCCAGGGCGCGGCCCCCGACCTGATCGGGCAGGCGCTCGACGACCGCTTCCCCCGCGTGGTCGCCGCCGTCCTGGCCGGCGCCGCGCTGGGTCTGGCCGGGTGCGTCGTGCAGAGCGCGGTGCGCAACCCGCTCGCGGAGCCCGGGGTGCTCGGCATCACGGCGGGCGCCGGGCTGGGTGCGGCGGCCGTCGTCACCTCGGGACTGTCCGGCGGACGGCCGCTGCTCATCGTCGCGGCCGTCGCGACGGGGCTCGCCACCTTCGCGCTGATCGCCGTGCTGTCCTGGCGCGGCGGCTTCCTCCCCGACCGGTTCGTCCTGATCGGCATCGGGTGCGGGTACGGCCTCAGCTCCCTCACCACCTTCCTGCTGCTGCGCGCCGACCCGTGGAACACGCCGCGGATCTTCACCTTCCTCTCCGGCACGACCTACGGGCGCACCCTGTCCGACGTCGTACCGGTCGCGGTGGCCCTGGTGATCGCCCTGCCGCTGCTGCTGGCCATGCGCAACCGGCTCGACCTGCTCGCCGTCGACGAGGACACCCCGCGCATCGTCGGCGTCAGGCCGGTGCGCACCCGCTTCGCCGCACTGACGGTCGCCGCCGTACTCGCGGCGCTCAGCGTGCTCGCCGTCGGTGTCGTCGGCTTCGTGGGGCTCGTCGCCCCGCACCTCGCCCGGTCCCTGGTGGGTGCCCGGCACGGCCGGGCGATCCCGGTCGCGATGCTGCTCGGCGGACTGCTGGTCTGCGTGGCCGACGCCCTCGGCCGGACCGTCGTCGCGCCCGCCCAGGTGCCGGCGGGCCTCATGGTCGCCCTGGTCGGTGCCCCGTACTTCATCTGGGTGCTCCGGCAGTCCCGCGCGTGACACCCCCACGCCACCGCCGGCCCGCGGGCGGTGCACCGTCCCTCCCCCTCCGATCCGTCAGGAGAGCCTGAATGCCGTCCCAGCGGGAAACGCCCGTGAAGAGCGTCGTCGTGCCGTTCGAGCCCGGTACACCGCCGGCCGCCCTCGGGCACCACGAGGTGCCGGAGCGCTGGCACACGGTCGACCGTTCCGCCCACGCCCCCCGCCTCGTGGCGGTCCCCGGTGACGGCGACGCGTACGCGGCCGCCGCGCTCGTGACGGCACGCCCGGGCACCGCCTACCTGAAGATCGTCGACGCCGTCGGCGATGTGCCGGCGGCCGTCCGGGCCGTCGTCGGCCACGCACGCGGCCAGGGGCTCGCACAGGTCAAGTGGGAGGGGTGGACGGCGGACCCGGAGGCCGCCGCCGCGGCGGGCTTCACCCCGCTGCGGCCCCCGCTCACACCGGCGGAGCACGCCGCGGGGCCCGACACGGGGTACGTCCGCTGGCTGTACGACGACGGCGCGGGGGCCGAGCCCCCGTACGCCGCGGGGACCGAGCCCCCGTACTACGGGCAGACCACGCACTTCACCTGCGGCGCCGTCACCGCCCTGGTCGCGCAGGCGCACGCGGGGACGCTGGAGGCGGAGGCGTTCGACCGCCGGGCGGAGCTGACACTGTGGCGCGAGGCGACCAACTTCCCCGCGTGCGAGCCCGTCGGACTGGGCCTCGCCGTGCGGCGGGCGTGGCCGTCGTGCCCCGTCACCGTCCACCTCGACACGGACCGGCCCGTCCTGCTCGGCCACTACCCGGAGAACGAGCAGGAGTGGCGTGCCCTGCTCCAGCGGGCCTCACGTACCGAAGCCGCGCGGGCCGGCGTCCCCGTCGACCCGCGCCGCCTCCCCCTGGCCGGGATCCGCGGCGCGATCGGCCGGCGGGAGCACGTGCTGCTGCTCGTCTCGCTCGCCGCGATGCAGGGCTTCGACGTACCGCACTGGGTGCTCTGCCACGGCGCCGTCCCCGGCGCGCTGGTGATCGACGACCCGTGGGCCAACGCGCCCACCGGGGACACCTGGGTCGACGCCCATCTGCTGCCGGTCCCCGATCCGTCGCTCGACACCATGTCGGTCTTCCCGGAGGAGGGCTTCCGGGGCGCCGTGACCATCGGCCGCCCGCCGCAGGGCGGTTCCTCCTGCGCCGGTCCGGCCGGCTGACGGACCGGCGGGAGCGCGGGCGGCCGGGCGGCCCGCGCTCAGGCGGGGTCGTCCGCCGGGTAGCGGACGCCGATACGCTCACGTACCGCGTCGAGCGTCCGCATCACGGCCAGCGAACCCTCCAGCGGCACCAGCGGGGACTCCTTCTCCCCCGCCAGCAGCGCGCGCGTCACCTCGGCCGCCTCGTACTGCATGCCCGAAAGACCCTGCGGACCCGGGCCCGTGACGACCTTCTCGGGCTCCCGGCCGTCCCGGTGCAGGACGAAGTGCTCCGGGTGGAAGAAGCCCTGCGGGAAGTCGATGCGCCCCGCCGTGCCCGTCACGGACGCGGTCGTCGGCAGGCCGCCGACGATCGAGCAGCTCAGCAGCGCCGTGGCACCGGACTCCCAGCCCAGCAGCATCCCCGTGTTCAGGTCCACGCCCTCCGGCGAGAGCAGCGCGTCCGCCTGCACCCGGTCCGGCTCACCCAGCAGCAGCTGCGCGAACGACACCGGGTAGACGCCGAGGTCCAGCAGCGCGCCGCCGCCCAGTGCGGGGTCGCGCAGCCGGTGCTCCGCCCCGAAGGTTCCGGCGAAGCCGAAGTCGGCCTGCACCGTGCGGATCTCGCCGATCGCCCCGTCGCGCACCAGCTCGGTCATCCGGCGGATCAGCGGATTGCAGTACGTCCACATGGCTTCCATCAGGAACAGCCCGCGCTCCCGGGCCAGATCCACCAGCTCCCGCGCCTCACGCTCGTTGAGCGTGAACGCCTTCTCGCAGAGCACGTGCTTGCCGGCCTCCAGGGCGAGCCCGGCCGCCTCCCGGTGCGCCGAGTGCGGGGTGGCGACGTAGACGACGTCGACGGTGTCGTCGGCGACGAGCTCCGCCCAACTGCCGTACGCCCGCCCGATCCCGAACCGCTCGGCGAACGCACGCGCCGAGGACTCCGTCCGGGAGGCGACCGCCACGACCTCCGCCCCCGAGTCCTTCATCGCGAGCAGGTCGCCCGTGAACGTGGCGGCTATGCCACCCGTCGCCAGTACACCCCAACGCACCGTGCCACTCATGCCCGCTCGCTCCCGCACAAAAAGGTATCGACCACTACGACTGACCTGAGAGCATAGATGTGGATTCAACGAAGCGGAGACGAGGATGCCGGACAGCGGCGCGAGCCGGGCCCAGCAAGAGCACGAGCACATACCGACGAGAGACGAGGGCGCCGCACAGGCCGCCCCGGCCACCGCCACCCCCACCGCAGTGGGTGCCCCGGCCGTTTCCCTGACCACCGCGCCGGCCATCCCGGCCGCCTCCACGACCACCGCCCGGCGCGCCGGGCTCCTGGTCACCCTGGTGCTGGGCGGACTCACCGCCCTGCCGCCGCTCTCCATGGACATGTACCTCCCGGCCCTCCCGGAGGTCACCGACGCGCTGCACTCACCCGCCGCGACGGTCCAGCTCACCCTGACGGCCTGCCTCACCGGCATGGCGCTCGGCCAGCTCGTCGTCGGCCCCATGAGCGACCGCTGGGGCCGGCGCACACCGCTGCTCCTGGGCATGGTCGTCTACGTGATCGCCACCGCGATCTGCGCCGTCGCCCCCACCGCGGAACTCCTCATCGGCTTCCGCCTCCTGCAGGGCCTGGCGGGCGCCGCGGGCATCGTGATCTCCCGGGCGGTCGTCCGCGACCTCTACGACGGCGACGAGATGGCCCGGTTCTTCTCCACGCTGATGCTGATCTCGGGGGTCGCGCCCGTCATCGCGCCCGTGATCGGCGGCCAGGTGCTCCAGTTCACCGACTGGCGCGGCATCTTCGTCGTCCTGACCCTCGTCGGCGTACTGCTCACCCTCGTCGTCTGGAAGTGGCTCCACGAGACGCTGCCGCCGGAGGGGCGCCACACCGGCGGTGTCGGCGACGCGCTGCGCACCATGCGCGGACTGCTGGCCGACCGGGTGTTCACCGGCTACATGGTCGCGGGCAGCCTCGCCTTCGCCGCGCTCTTCGCCTACGTCAGCGCGTCCCCATTCGTCGTCCAGGAGATCTACGGGGCCTCGCCCCAGACCTTCAGCCTGCTGTTCGGCATCAACTCCATCGGGCTGATCGCCGTCGGCCAGATCAACGGCAAGCTGCTCGTCGGCAGGGTCAGCCTGGACAAGGCGCTCGGTTTCGGCCTCGCCGTCATCTCCGTCGCGGCCGTCGCGCTGCTGCTGATGACGTCCGGGGTCTTCGGCGAGGTGGGTCTGCTGCCGGTCGCCGCGGGGCTGTTCGTGCTCATGTCCGCGATGGGCCTGGCGATGCCCAACACCAACACCCAGGCCCTGATGCGCACCAGGCACGCGGCGGGCTCCGCCTCCGCGCTGCTGGGGACGTCCCAGTTCCTGATCGGCGCCATCGCCTCGCCGCTGGTCGGGATCGCCGGTGAACGGACCGCCGTGCCGATGGCCGTGGTGCAGGTCGTCTGCGCGCTGTCCGCGGCAGTGGCCTTCCTGGTGCTCTGCCGGCCCTGGAGGAGCACGGGGTCCGTGCGGGAGCCGCTCGCGAAGTGAGCGCGGCCGGCCGGGCGCGCCCCGGCCGGCTCCGGCTCAGCCCACCCGCGGATAGCCCAGCAGGTGCGGGCGGTCCTCGCTGTCCGTCCAGCGGAAGACGCCGACGCCGGAGGCCTCCACCTCCGGCAGCCGGGTGTTCGGCGGGAGTGCCTCGACGTCCCCGGACGTGACGCCCACCCTCACCGGACCGCCCCCGCCCTCCTTCAGGGCCTCGTCCGCGTCACGCACGGTCGTCGCGCCGTAGGCGCTGCCGTCGTCCGTCACCGACGCCAGGGTCAGCCGTGCCGCCCCGTCCTCGTCCTCGAAGCAGAACCCCTTCCTCGCCCCGAGGTCGAAGGCCAGGTTCCCCGCGACCAGGTAGCCGCCCGAGGCGGACACGACGGCCTGCGGGTAGCGGCCCGGCTCCACGGCCGGCCGGTGGCACTCCACCGAGACGAGCGGCTTCCCGCTCGCCGCGTCGTGGACCGTCCACAGCTGGTGGGTGGCGGCCCGCTCCGCCCCCTCGGCGAGCTTCCACTTCGCCAGGATCAGGCCCGGCGCCACGGAGGTCGGCACACCGGTCGCCGGGTCCGCGCCCTTCGGCGCGGTCCTCCTGCTGAACCAGCCGCCCGCCACCCAGAACTCGCGCGCCCCGCTCAGCAGCAGCCCCTTCGCCGTCTGGCCGCGTACCTCGGTGAGCCGGGCGCAGGCCCCGCAGCCCTTCGGATACGTCACCGCGGAGGCGGCGGTCGCCGACACCTCGCCGCTGACCGGGTCCACGACCGCGCTCTCCGCCCGGCCGTCGCTGATCAGGATGCCGGGACCGGTGGCCGTGACGACCGGCGCGCCGTCCCACGGCACCTCCACGCGCCGGCGGGCGCCGTCCGCCACGTCGTAGACGTCCAGGGAGATGAAGGACTCCGAGGGCGTGAGCCCGTCACCGATCCTCCCGAACGACCAGGTCACGAAGAACCGCCGGTCGTCCTTGGCGACGGCGAGCAGCTTCGGGAAGCGCAGCGGGTCCGGCGGCCGCCAGGCCTCGCCGCTCCAGGCGGCCCGGCCGGTCTCCGTGTCGAGGGTCCGCAGCCGGTAGCGGTTGCCGGGTGCCCTCACCAGGTAGGCCAGCCGGCCCGTCGGGTGCGAGACGGCGAAGCCCGGCCCCGCGTCCACGACCTCCCAGCCGCGCGCGGTGGTGTACTCCGCGGGGACGTCCAGCCGCGTCAGGGGGCGGGCACCGCTCCCGGCGGGCTCGCGCGCCCCGCCGCCGTCCCCGGTGGTGCCGTCCGTACCGCCCCCGCAGCTCGCCGTCAGGAGCAGCAGGGCGAGGAGGAGCACCCCGCCCACCAGGGCCAGGCGCACGATCCTCTGTCTCATGGTCCCCCCGGTGAGCCAAGCCCTGAGCGATCGCCGATGCGGCGTCGGTCAGCGTAGCAACGGGCTTGTGGGGAAAGGGAGTTCGGTTCCGTAGCCGTTGTGTTCCGGTTCCGTGCCGGACCGCCGGGCTGCGGGGGAGGGGGCCGCTGCGCCTACAATTCGGCGGTGAACGCCACCCTCCCCACCGCGGAAGCCCTGCGTGCGGCGCTGGCCGCGCTGCTCGACGGGCTGCCCCCGAAGCAGGCCGCGCAGGCCGTCGACCGGCTGATCGCCAGCTACCGCGGCACCACCCCCACCGACGCCCCCGTCCTGCGGGACCGCTCGGACGTCGCCGCCTACGCCGCGTACCGGATGCCCGCCACGTTCGAGGCCGTACGCTCCTGCCTCGGCGCGCTCCGCGAGGCCGCACCGGACTGGGTGCCCGCCACCCACACCGACATCGGGGGCGGTACGGGCGCGGCGAGCTGGGCGGTGGCCGGGGCCTGGGACGGTACGCGGACGACGGTCCTGGACTGGTCGGAGCCCGCCCTCGCGCTCGGCCGTGAACTCGCCGAGGCCTCCGGCGTCCCCGGGCTGCGGACCGCCACCTGGGAACGGGCTCGGATCGGCACGTCACCGGCCCCGGGCCCCGCCGACCTGGTGACCGTGTCGTACGTGCTGAAGGAGCTCACGGCCGCGAACCGGGCGGTCGTCGTGGACGCGGCGGCGTCGGCGGCGCAGGCCGTGGTGGTCGTCGAGCCCGGCACCCCGGACGGCTACGACCGCGTGATCGAGGCCCGGGACCGGCTGATCGCCGCCGGGTTCGGTGTCGCGGCACCCTGTCCGCACGACGACGTCTGCCCGATCGAGCGCGGCACCGACTGGTGCCACTTCTCGGCACGGGTCAGCCGCTCGTCCCTGCACCGCCAGGTCAAGGGCGGCTCGCTCAGCCACGAGGACGAGAAGTTCAGCTACGTCGTGGCGACCAGGTTCCCCACCGGCCCGGCCGCCGCCCGCGTCATCCGCAAGCCGCAGATCCGCAAGGGGCAGGTGCTGCTGGAGCTGTGCACGAAGGAGGAGGGGCTGAGCCGCGCCACGGTCACCAAGCGGCACGGCGCGCTCTACCGTGCCGCCCGGGACACCGCGTGGGGCGACGCCTGGCCGCCCCCGGGGGAGGCGTAGGCCGCCCGGATCAGGCCCGCAGCTCCTGGGTGCAGCACTTCACGCTGCCGCCGCCCTTGAGCAGTTCGCCCAGATCCATCGGGACCGGCTCGAACCCCCGGTCCCGCAGCGGGCCGAGGAGTCCCACCGCGGCCTGCGGGAGCAGCACGTGGCGCCCGTCGCTGACGGCGTTGAGGCCCAGCGAGGCCGCGTCCGCCTCCTCGGCCAGCAGCGCGTCCGGGAAGAGCCGGGCCAGCACGGACCGGCTGCCCGGCGAGAAGGCCCCGGGGTAGTACATGATCTCGTCGGCCGCGTCGTCCAGGACGCAGAGCGCCGTGTCCAGGTGGTAGTAGCGCGGGTCCACCAGGTCGAGGCCGATCACCGGGCGCCCGAAGAACTCCTGGGCCTCGTCGTGGGAGAGCGGACTGGACCGGAAGCCCCGCCCGGCGAGCAGGTACGAGGAGGTCACCGCGAAATCGCCCTCGCCCTCGTTGACATGGGCGGGCTCGTGGATCTCGGTGAAGCCGTTGGCGCGGAACCACTCCCGGTGGGCCTCCGCCTCGGCGTACCGCTCGCGGTAGGCGAACAGGGCGCCGAGCACCCGGCCGTCGACGACGGTGGCCCCGTTGGCGGCGAACACCATGTCGGGCAGGTCGGGGCGGGGGGTGAGCAGCTCCACGGTGTGGCCGAGGGCCCGGTAGCGGTCGCGCAGGTCCTCCCACTGGGTGGTGGCCAGGGGCAGGTCCACGGGTTTCGACGGGTCCATCCACGGGTTGATGGAGTACGTGACCTCGAAGTGGGCCGGGGCGCACATCAGGTAGCGACGAGGGGTGGCGTCACGGGTCAATGCAGGCTCCTCGCGAACGGCGGCCTGGGCCGCGGAACGGTGGGATGCGCACGGGTGTGTGCGTGAGTTCATGGTGCGCCGAGCCGGGCCGTCGCGCTGTGATCCGTTCGGGTGGTTCACACGGGGCCGGGCCGGAGGGGTGAGGCGGCCCGGCAAGACGATACGTACCGGACCGTGAACCTCTAGGCTGACCCGATGCCACCGCAGAAGGCCCCTGACGCCAGCCGCCGCAGCGACCGCTCCCGCCGCGCGATCCACGAAGCCGCGCTCGCCCTCGTGGGCGAGGTGGGCTACACGAGGACGACGATCGAGGGTATCGCCGCCCGCGCCGGGGTCGGCAAGCAGACGATCTACCGCTGGTGGCCGTCGAAGGCGGCCGTGCTCATGGAGGCGTTCCTCGACAGGGGCGCCCGGCAGGCGGCGGAGGCCGGAGGAGGCGACGGGCAGGGGATCCCGGACACCGGCGACCTGGCGGCCGACCTCAAGCAGGTCCTGCGGGCCACGGTCGACGAACTGAACGACCCCGCCACCGAGGCGCCCACCCGGGCCCTCACCGCCGAGGGTGTCATCGATCCGGTGCTCGGCGCCCAATTCGTCGAAAATCTGCTCGAACCCAACCTCCGGGCGTACGTCACACGCCTGCGCTCCGCCCAGGAGGCCGGCGAGGTGCGCGCGGACGTCGATCCGCGCCTCGCGCTGGAGCTCCTGATCGGCCCGCTGACCCACCGCTGGCTGCTGAGGACGCTGCCGCTCACCCACGCGTACGCGGACGCCGTCGTCGACCACGCCCTGCGCGGGCTCTCCGTCCGGCCGTGAACCCGCCGGTGCATTCCGTGACATTCCGTACGGGTGTGACGGCCTCCGTGTGACCTTCCGGGCACCCCGCTCGGGAACTCCGGCCACCGGAGGCGCAGGATGGTGCGACCATGGAGGGACAACCGCTGAGGTGAGGGGATAGATGGGCGCCGATTCCGGCCGCTACCGCGGCACAGAGGGCAGGATTTCCCAGTGGCTGCGCAGGCGGCCCAAACCGCAGCCGGAGGCCGACGACGCGGCGCGGCTGGCGCTGCTCCTGGCCGTCGCCGAGGCAGGAATGCCGGTGTCACCGGCCGCGTACCCGATCGGATACCGATGTTCGTGCGAACGCATCGGATGCCCCACCCCCGCGCGGCACCCCGTCTCGTTCGCCTGGCAGACCCAGTCCACGACGGACCGCGCGCAGATCGAGCGCTGGGCGGACGGCCAGCCGCTGGCCAACTTCATCACCGCGACCGGCATCGTCCACGACGTCCTGGACGTCCCCGTGAGCGCCGGGCACGCCGCCCTGGAGCGGCTCGTCGAGGCGGGCGTCGACGTCGGCCCGGTGGCCCGGTCCGGCACCGACCGCATGCTGTTCTTCACCGCCACCCGCGGCACCCCCGACGACGAGGACGAGTGGTGGCCGTGCGAGCTGGACTGCCATCCGGAGACCATGGACGAACATCCCGGGCTCCGCTGGCACTGCCGGGGGAGCTACGTCCTCCTCCCGCCGGCCCGCCTCCCCGGTGAGCTGGACGTCCACTGGATCCGCGGACCGGAGAACCCGCTGCCCGACCCGCTGACCCTGCTGGAGACGCTCACCGACGCCTGCGCGCAGTACGCGGACACGGCCGACGAGAGCGACCTCGACCACGACTCGGTGGCCTGGCCCCTCAGCCGCTGAGCGGTCCCCGGCCCGGGGACCGCCGGGCGGGCGCCCCCCTCGCGGGCGCCGCCCCGTGCGGTCAGGAGCCCTGCGCCGCGACCAGGCCGGGCAGCCGGTTCAGTACGCGCACCTTGCCGTCCGTGCCCTTCTTCGGTATGTGGACGAGCTGGCTGGAGACCCGCTCCTTGGTCAGGGTGCTCTTCACCTCGCCCGTCAGCAGCGCCTGCACGTCCGCCGTGACCGTCGGCCGCAGTCCCTGCGCCGCCGTCTGGCGTTCGAAGTGCTTGCTGCTGAAGAAGACCAGCGCCCCGCCGTCCTCGGTCGCCAGGCCCAGCGGTGCGAACGTCCCGGAATCCAGCGCCTGGTCGACGTACTGGTAGGAGAAGCCCGCCCTGCGGGTGTTCTTCCGCGCGTCCCGCCAGCCCGAGGTCATCGAGCCGGGGGCGAACACGTCGGGTGTGCCTTCGCCGAGGTAGTTCGTGTAGGCGCTGCTCAGCTCCACCGGAGGGGTGGCCAGCGTGGCGTCCGTGTCCTCGGAGGGCACGGGCCGCGCCCAGCCGTCGGCGTCCTTGCGGAACTCGGGGATCTCGGACGGGGAGACCACCGCCAGGTAGGACACCTTCCACGGCGCCTCCGGTCCGGTGCGGACGAACGCGAGCAGCCAGCGGGTGTCCTGCTTCCCGCCGTCCTTGTCGCGGTTGGAGTCGGTGTCGGCGAGGAACCAGCGCGGCCAGCCCGCCTTTTTGGGGATGGCGTAGGAGGCGTCGGTCAGCTCCAGCGGCTGGTGCCGCGGGTTGCCCCCCGGACTGGTCTTGCGCCGCGCGGCCAGGCCCGCCTGGTTGATCGCGCCGAGTGATCCGGTCACCCGGTCCTCGTCGAGCGCCGGATCGTACGCCTTGTCCGCCTTGTTGTAGGCGACGGTGAAGTCCTTCAGGGCCTGGGCGGCCTCGGACTCCGTCGCGCCCGGCACGACTTCCAGTTCACCGTGTACCGTCACGCAGCCGCTCGCCGTCACGACCAGTACCGTCGTCGTCGCGAGACCCGCCGCCAGTCGACCCAGCCTTGTCATCCGTTGCCTTCTGCGCCTTCTGATCCGTCGTCCGCACTGACCGCCTGAACCCTACCGGGGCGAGGAACAGCGCGAGCGTGGGGATGAGATACAGCGCCCACACCGTGACCTGAAGGACCGTCGGGTCGGCCTGGAAGTTGAAGACGCCCTTGAGCAGGGTGCCGTACCAGCTGTCCGGCGGGACCGCGGCCGTGACGTCGAACGCCTTGTCCGCCAGGCCCCCCAGGAAGCGGGCCTCCTGGAGGTCGTGCACCCCGTAGGCCAGCACGCCCGCCGCCACCACCACGAGCATGCCGCCGGTCCAGGTGAAGAACCTCGACAGGTTGATCCTCAGCGCACCCCGGTAGAACAGCCAGCTCAGCAGGATCGCCGTCGCGATGCCCAGCAGCACCCCGATCAGCGGCGACGAGGACCCCTCACCGCTGGCCCGCACCGACGCCCACACGAACAGGGCGGTCTCCAGGCCCTCACGGCCGACCGCCAGGAAGGCGGTGGCCACCAGGGCGCCGGTGCCCATCGCGAGCGCCGAGTCCAGCCTTCCGTGCAGCTCCTTCCTCAGGTGCCGCGCGGTACGCCGCATCCAGAACACCATCCAGGTCACGAGACCCACGGCGATGATCGACAGCGACCCGCCGAGCATCTCCTGCGCCTCGAACGTCAGCTCCTGGGAACCGAATTCGAGCGCGGCGCCGAAGGCCAGCGAGAGGGTGCAGGCGATGGCGATGCCGACCGCCACCGGGCGCAGCGCGTCGCGGCGGCCGGTCTTGACCAGGTAGGCGACGAGGATGCAGACGACCAGGCCGGCCTCCAGCCCCTCGCGCAGGCCGATCAGATAGTTGCCGAACATGCCGGTCCTTCCACGGGGAGGGTCAGGGGAACAACAGCCGGGCCGGGGGAGCCGCGACCGGTCGGGAGAGCCGTGCCGGGCTCAGGAGAACAGCGCGCGGCCCCACCGGTCGTCCGTGTCACGGACGCCGGGCGGTACGGCGAAGACGGCCGAACCCACGTGCTGGATGTACGCGTTGAGCGCGTCCGAGGCCGCGAGCCGGCGCTGCACCGGGATGAACCCCGTGCGCACGTCCCGCTGGTACGCCAGGAAGAACAGCCCCGCGTCGAGCCGGCCCAGTCCGTCCGTACCGTCGGTGAAGGAGTAGCCCCTGCGCAGCATCGCCGCCCCGCCGTTGCTGTCGGGGTGCGCCAGCCGCACGTGCGCGGTCGGCAGCATCGCCTTCAGGAACGGCTCGTCGCGCTCCCCGGCCTTGCCCACCGGCGCGCCCTCGCCCTTGTCACGGCCGAAGATGTCCTCCTGCTCGCGCAGCGGAGCCCGGTCCCAGGTCTCGATGTGCATGCGGATGCGCCGGGCCACCAGGTACGAACCCCCGGCCATCCACGCGGAGCCGTCCGACCGGCCCGCCCACACGTGCTTCTCCAGTGCGGCCTCGTCCGTGCCCGAGATGTTCCGGGTGCCGTCCTTGAACCCCATCATGTTGCGCGGGGTCTGCGAACCGGGCGTCGTCGAGGACGTCTTGCCGAACCCGAGCTGCGACCAGCGGACGGCGGCGCGCCCCATCCCGATCCTGGCGAGGTTCCGGATGGCGTGCACGGCGACCTGCGGGTCGTCCGCGCAGGCCTGGACGCACAGGTCCCCGCCGCTGCGGGCGGCGTCCAGGTTGTCGCCGGGGAACTTCGGCAGGTCCACCAGGGCTCCGGGCCGCCGGTCCTCCAGGCCGAAGCGGTCCCGCGCGAACAGGGACGGGCCGAAGCCGAGCGTGAGCGTCAGCCGGGAGGGCCGCAGGCCCAGCGCCTCGCCCGTGTCGTCCGGCGGGGCCTCCTCGGCCCCTCCGTACGCCCCCTCGCCCACGGTCCGGCCGGCCGTCATCCGCTCGGCGGCCCGGGTCCACTCCTCCAGGAGGGCGGCCAGCGCGGCCCGGTCCTTCGTCGTCACGTCGAACGCGGCGAAGTGCAGTCTGTCCTGGACGGCGGTGGCGATCCCCGCCTGGTGCGCCCCGTGGAAGGGCACGGCGGCACCGCTGTCCGCGGCCGGGTCCGCCCCGTCGCCGGAGCGCACCGCGGCGACCGCGCCGCCGGCCGCCGCGGCGCCGAGCGCGAGCCCCGCACCGCCCCAGCCGAGCAGCGCGCGGCGCGAGGGGGCGGCGCCCCCGTCCCGGGTCCCGGATTCCGTCATGACCGTGCCCCCGGCTACTTCGTGACCGCGGCGGCCAGCCGGGACAGCGGCTCCGCCAGCGCGTTGACCGCGTCGGAGAGCTCCTTGCGGTCCGCCTCGCCCACCGTGTCGTACGAGGTGAAGTCGTAGGAGGCCTTGTCCGCGCGGTACTTGTCGAGCAGGGCGTCCAGCGCCGCGAACCGCTCGTCCAGGGAGGCGGTCAGCGCGGCGTCGTTCCCCGACGCGATCGGCTTCAGGAGTGCGTAGGAGTGCTCCGCGCCCTCGACGTTCGCCTTGAAGTCGACGAGGTCGGTGTGGCTGTAGCGCTCCTCCTCACCCGTGACCTTGCCGGTGGCGACCTCGTCGAGGAGTTCCTTGGCGCCGTTGGCCATCGAGGTCGGGGTGATGTCGGCCCGGCCGACCCGCTTCTGCCAGTCCACCAGGTCCGTGCGGAGCGTGGCGGCGAGCGCCTTCTCCTCGGCGCCCAGCTTCCCGTCCTGCCACAGCGCCTTCTCCAGGCGGTGCCAGCCGGTCCACTTCTGCCCGTCCTCCAGGCCGTCCTCGCGGACGTCGACCTTCGGGTCGATGTCGCCGAAGGACTCGGCGACCGGCTCGGTGCGCTCCCAGCCGATCCGGGAGGGCGCGTACGCCTTCTTCGCCGCCTCGACGTCTCCCGCGGCGACGGCGTCCGTGAAGACCTTCACCCTGGGCAGCGTCTCGTCGGCCTGCGCCTGCACGTAGGTGCGGTAGCCGGCGACGGCCCGGTCCATCTCGGGGCTGCGCGCGGCGGCGCTCCCGCCGGTGACCTCGAGCGTCTGCCGGATGCCCTTGCCCTTCATGCCGGGCTTGCAGGCGATCTCGTACGTACCGGCCTTGATCTCGGCCGTGATCTTCGCCCGGGTGCCCGGCCCGATGTTCTCGCGCTCGGTGACGATCCGGTCGTCGGGGAAGAGGACGTAGACCTCGGTGACCTTGGATCCCTTGTTCTCCACGGCGAGTTCGAGGTGCCCGGCCGGGACCTTCTTCGACGACACCTCGCAGGCGTCGTCCTTGGCGACGACCTCGACGGCGCCGGAGCCCTTGCCGTCGCTCTTCTCGGCGCAGCCCGTGACGGCGGTCAGTGCGGCCACCGCTGCGACAGCGGTGACGACGGAGGAACGAACGGCTCGCATGCGGGCTCCACGAGGGTGAAAGAGCGGGGACGGTGCGGACGAACACTGGGTGAGGCGTGCCTAACTTAACCGAGCCTTACCTGGCCGCCACCCGCCCCCGCTGTGATTCAGGTCTCACCGGACGGGACCGGAAACGGGCCGGTCACGGCGCCCTCATGGGAAACCCACAGGATGGTCAAACGCGGGTCAAGCAAGCCTTTTCGGTACGACGAGCGGCACCCCGGTCCGGGGGTGCGGGAAGACCTCGACGGGCTGCTGGTACACCTCGCCGAGGAGCGCGTCCGTGAACACCTCGCCGGGCGGCCCGGCCGCCGCGACCCGGCCGCCGTGCAGCACCACGGCCCGGTCCGCGTACGCCGCCGCGAGGCCCAGGTCGTGCAGCACCACGACCACCGCGTCCCCGGCCGCGGCCCGCTCGCGGCAGATCCGCAGCACCAGTTCCTGGTGGCGCAGGTCCAGCGCGGCCGTCGGCTCGTCCAGCAGCAGCAGCGGGGCGCGCTGCGCCAGCACCCGGGCCAGGGCGACCCGGGCGCGCTCGCCGCCCGACAGCCGGGAGAACGGGCGCGCGGCGAACCCGGTGACCTCCGTCGCGGCCATCGCGGCGGCGACCACGGCGTCGTCCTCGTCCTCGTACGCCGTCCCCGCCCAGGGCGCCCGCCCCATCCGCACGACCTCCTCGACCGGGAAGGGGAAGGCGAGCGCGGCGGACTGCGGCAGAACGGCCCGGCGCAGGGCCAGTTCGGCGGCCGGCCGGCCGGTGGCGGCCCGGCCGTCGATGCGCACCTCACCGCTGTCCACCGGCAGGTCCGCGGCCAGCACCGCCAGCAGCGTCGACTTCCCCGCCCCGTTCGGCCCGACGAGTGCCAGCACCTCGCCCGCCCGCACGGTCAGGTCCACCGGGCCGAGGACCTGCCGTCCGCCCAGCCGTACGCCCACCCCGGCCACCTCGGCCGCGGCGGAGCCGACGGGGACGGGGGAGGGCAGCTCCCGCACCCGGGGAGCCAGCAGTGCCTTGAACGGGTTCATGCCCAACCACCTTGCCTACGACGGGTCCTGCGCAGCAGCCAGAAGAAGAACGGGCTGCCGAGGAGAGCGGTCAGCACGCCGAGCGGGAGCTCGGCGGGATCGGCGACGGTGCGTGCCGCGAGGTCGCCCGCGACCAGCACGAGCGCACCGCCGAGCGCGCTGCCGGGCACCAGGAAGCGGTGCCCGGGGCCGTTCGCCATCCGCAGCAGATGCGGCACGAGCAGTCCCACGAAGGAGATGATCCCGGCGACGGCGACCGCCGCGGCGGTCAGCAGCGCCACCACGAGGACGAGCGTGATCCGCAGCCGCTCGACATCGACGCCCAGATGCCGGGCGGGCCGCTCGCCGAGCGCGAGCAGGTCCAGCTTCCTGGCGTGGAACGGGGCGATGAGGAGTCCCAGCACCGCGCACGGGAGCACGGCGAGCACCTTCGGCCAGGTCGCCTGGGACAGCGAACCGAGCTGCCAGAACGTGATCTGGGTGATCTGGGCGTTGTCGGCGAAGAAGATGAACAGGCCGATCAGGGCGCCCGCGAAGGCGTTCACGGCGATACCGGTGAGGATCAGCGTCACGACCTCGGTCCGGCCTCCGGAACGGGAGAGCACGTACACCAGCAGGACCGTGGCGAGACCGGAGGCGAAGGCGCAGACGGTGATCGTCCAGTTGCCGAGGAAGGACAGCCCGAGCGCGATCGAGGCGACCGCGCCGACGGCGGCGCCCGAGGAGATCCCGATGACACCGGGCTCGGCCAGCGGATTGCCGAACACCCCCTGCATCAAGGCGCCCGCGCAGCCGAGCGAGGACCCGACGAGCAGCGCGAGGACCACCCTCGGCAGCCGTACGTTCCACAGGACGCTCTCGCCGACCCGGTCCAGCGCCTGCCCGCCGAGGCCGGCCCGGTGCTGGACGGACGAGAGGACGTCGCCGATCGGGATGTGGTACGCGCCGAGGCCGGCGGAGAGCAGGCAGCCCACGAGCAGCGCGACGGCGAGCGAGACGGTGAGCACGAAGGTCCTGCCGCGCCGGGCGGGAGCCTTCGGGGCCTTCGTGGCGGGCCCGTCGTACGAGGTGGCGGTCACCGGCCCGTCCCGGCGTCCGGGTAGAGCTGCTCCACCAGTTCGGCCAGCACGCGGTCGGTGCGCGGGCCGTAGTTCAGCAGGACGCCGTCGTCGACGGAGACGATCCGGCGGTCCATCCCGGCGGGTGTCTCCCCGACGCCGGGGATCTTGACCAGGCCGTCGACGCCGCCCACGGATTCGAGCCCCTTGGTCATGACGAGGATCGCGTCCGGTGCCGCCTCGGCCAGTGCCTCGCTGGTGATGGCGGTGAAGTCCTTCTTCAGCCCGGAGGCCTTGCCCGCGTCGACCGCGCCGGCCGCTTCGAGCAGGGAGCTCGCGCCCGACTCCCGGCCGCCCAGCAGATAGACGGAGGCCGACCCGCGCAGGTAGAGGAAGGCGACCCGTGGCGCGTCGCCCTCACCACGGGTGGGAATCGTCTTCCGCACGGCGGCGATGCGCGACTCGGTGCGCGCCTGGAGCTCGTCGCCAGCCGACGTCACGCCCAGGGCCGCCGCCACGGTACCGATCCGGCGTCCCACGTCGGCGAGTTCCCGGGCCGGTTCGACGACGACGAGGGCGATCCCCGCGTCACGGATCTGGTCGATGGCCTCGGCGGGGCCCGTCGTGGTGTCCGCGAGGACGACCGTCGGCCGCAGGGACAGCACGCTCTCGGCCGAGACGTCATGAGCACGCGTCACCACCGGCAGCTTCTCGGCCTGTTCGAAGGTGGCGGTGATGTCGCGGGCCACGACCTGTCCGCCGAACCCGAGGGTGAACACGATCTCGCTGAGCGATCCGGTGAGCGGGACGATCCGGTCCGCCGAGGTGACGGTGACGTCCTCGCCGTCCGCCGAACGCACGGTGACGGGCAGTCGGGGCTCGGGCGTACCGGCCAGGGGCTCGACCGCGTCGGCGTCCGCGGCGGCACCCGCCCCCGAGGCCGTGTGCGCGGCGGGTGTTCCCGTGCCGCACCCGGTCAGTGCGGCCGCGAGGGCCATGGCGGTCAGGGCCGCGAACAGGCCGGTGCGCCGTCGGGCGGCTCCTCGGCCCGCCGCGGCGGAGTACTGGGGCAGACGCACGGGTGCACCGTCCTGGGCTGTCACGGAACTGAAGTGGCGGAGGGGGTTCCGACACACACGGAAGAGATATTAGGTTAGCCTTACCTCACTTTCTAGCCCTGGGGGGTTCCCATGCCGCCGTCCCTGTCCGTCCGCGTGCCCGCCGTCGCGCTCCTCGCGGTGCTGATCGGAGCGCTGCTCCCGGCCACCGCCGCACAGGCGGCGAGCCGTGCGGTGCAGGGCGGCCGACTGGACTGGGGCATCAAGTCCTCGTTCCAGAGCTACGTCACCGGGCCCATCGCACAGGGGAGTTGGAGCCTGACCGGCGGAGCCGCGACGGTCGGCGGAAGCCAGTTCCGCTTCCACTCCGCCACCGGCTCCTACGACCCGGAGAGCGGCGCGTTCCGGGCCGGGTTCTCCGGCGGGATCCACTTCACGGGCCACCGGCAGGCCGGCGGAGGCAACGAACTCGACCTCACCATCAGCAGGCCCACGGTCCGGATCTCCGGCGGTGGCGGAACCCTCTTCGCCGACATGGTCAGCAAGGAGCGGGGCAGCGGCCGCGTCACCACCTCCGCGCAGGTGCCGCTGGCCACCCTCGGTCTGTCCGGGATCGACATGCGGGGCGGATCCACCCCCATCGCCCTGCGGAACGTCCCGGCGACGCTCACCTCCCAGGGCGCGAGTGCCTTCGCCGGCTACTACGCGGCCGGGACCCCGCTGGACCCGGTCAGCCTCTCCGTCGACACGAAGGCGCCGGCCGCCGCGAAGACGTCCGCCCCCCCGGCGTCCCCGTCCCCCTCGCCCTCCGCCGCGAAGAAGAAGGAGACCGCGGGCCGCTTCGAGGACGCCGCCGTGGACTGGGGCGTACGCCGCACCTTCCGCGAGTACGTCACCGGCTCCGTCGGCAAGGGCCGCTGGACCCTCGCCGACGGAGCCCAGGACGGCGGTGCGGTCTTCCGCTTCCCGAAGGGCGAGGGCACGTACGACCCCGGGAAGAAGGAGCTGGACGCCTCCTTCGCGGGAAGCGTCCGCTTCACCGCCGCGGACGGCCTGGACCTGCGGCTCGCCGCGTTCTCCGCCCGGGTCGCCTCGGGCAGGGGGACCCTGCTGGCCGACGTCACCAGCGGCACCTCCACCGACAGGGCCGTCCCGCTCGTCACCTTCGCCGCCGGGGACCTCGCTCCCGAGGACGGTCTCGCCGTCCTCACCGAGGCGCCGGCGACCCTCACCGCCGAGGGCGCCAAGGCCTTCGGCCCGCTCTACAAGGCCGGCACCGAAATGGACCCGGTCTCCCTCGCCGTCGCCGTCGACGCCAAGGCCGAACTGCCCGCGCTGCCCGACCTGGGCAGCGAGGCGGAACCGTCCGCGGCTCCCGCGACCGGGCCGGCCACGCCCGCCGCCCAGCCGGTGGCGGCGGAGTCCGGCTCCCGTACCTCTCTCGCCGTCGGGGGCGGGGCCGTGCTGACCGCGGCCGTCGCCGCCGTGCTGTACGCGGCCCGTCGCCGCCGTGCGGCCCGGAACACCTGACCCACCTCTCCCACCACTTACCCAGGAGTCACTGTCATGGCAGCCACGCGCCGCCCCATCGTCCTCGCCTCGGCCGTCGCCACCGCGGCCGTCCTCGGCACGGCCTTCGCCCTCCCCGCCCTCGCGGCGGGCAACGCGGCCCCGGCCGCCGCGCCCGCCTCCGTCATGGAACTGACGGACGGCACGCTCGACTGGGGCTTCAAGGAGTCCTTCCGCAGATACATCGGCGGTGCCGGCACGATCACCGTCAAGGACGGCGCCACGCAGGCCGCCGGCAACGGGATCTTCACCTTCGGCAACGGCAAGGGCACGTACGACACCACCACCCACGGGACCGACACCGCCTTCGACGGCAGCGTCAACTTCAACGCCCACGGCGGTGTCCTCGACATCACCATCTCCGACGTGAAGGTCTCGACCAGCGGTACGACCGGCGCCGTCACCGCCGACCTGAAGACCCCGGAGGGCACCCAGGACGACGTCGCGCTCGCCGAGCTCGACCTCTCGGCGGTCCGGCCCGGCCAGGGCGAGGGCGGCGCGATGGTCTTCAAGGACATCCCCTCGAAGCTGACGAAGGCGGGCTCGGCCGCCTTCAACGGCATGTACGCGGAGGGCGCGGCCCTCGACCCGGCCACCCTGTCGGTCAAGGCGGTCACGACGCCCCCGACCGGGGAACCGACGAAGGAGCCGACCCAGGAGCCCACGGAGGAACCGACGAAGGAGCCCACCGGGGAGCCGACGAAGGAGCCGAGCCAGGAGCCCACCGGGCAGCCCACGACCGCTCCCACGGACGGGCCCACCACCCCGGCCCCGTCCGCGTCGGCCACCGCCCCGGCGGCCGAGCGGGGCGAGATCGTCGACGGCACGCTGGACTGGGGCGTCAAGGAGTCCTTCCGCTCGTACGTCACCGGCCCGATAGCGAACGGCAGGATCGAGACGACCGGCGGCGCCACCGCCTCGGGCGCCGGCTACCGCTTCCCCGACGCGACGGGCGGCTTCGACGCCGACGAGCAGACGCTGGACGCCCGGTTCGACGGCGCGGTGCGCTTCCTGGGCCACAAGGAGGACGGCGCCTACACCCTGGACCTCTCCCTCAGCGCGCTGAGGATCCAGGTGAAGGGCGGCACCGGCACCCTGGTCGCCGACGTCTCCAGCAAGGACCGCGAGACGAAGAAGGTCACCACCCGCACCGGTCTCGCCGTCGCCGACCTGAAGCTCCCCGGCGGCGGACTCGCCGCGAAGAACGGTGTGGTGACGCTCTCCGGCGTTCCCGCCACGCTGACCGCCGGCGGCACCGAGGCGTTCGGGGGCATGTACGCCAAGGGCACCCAGCTCGACGCCCTGACCGTCTCCGTGGCCCTCGACGAGGACGCCGAACTCCCGGGCGGCACCGGCGGTTCGGGCGGCAGCGCCGGGACGGGCGGCTCGGGCGACGGCGGTTCCCCGGCCGGCGGCACGGTCGGTGGCGGCGGCACCGTGGGCGGCTCCAGCTCCCTCGCCTCCACCGGCGCGGACATCCCGGCGGGCGCGCTGATCGCCGCCTCCGGTGTCGTCGTCGCCGCGGGCGCCGGCGTGGTGATCGCCGCGCGCCGCCGCCGCACCGCCTGATCCCCGTCCCCCGGGCCCCGACGGCCGCACCGGCACCCGTGCCGGTGCGGCCGACGGCGTACGGGTGCCGCGCACGGTGCTTGAATGCGCGTGTGAACGACTACGACGTACCCGACGGCATCGACGTACTGCGCGTGTTCTGCGGCCCGGCCGGCCGCCACGGCAACCCGCTCGGCGTCGTACGCGACGGGCGCGGGCACCCCGACGACGCGTCACGGCAGGCGCTCGCACGCGGACTCGGCTTCGGCCGGACGGTGTTCGTCGACGACCCGGAGCGCGGCGCGGTCGACATCCGTACGCCCGGAGAGCGGCTGCCGTTCGCCGGGCACCCGCTCGTCGGCGCCGCGTGGCTCCTCGACCTGGAGGTGCTCGAACCGCCCGTCGGGGAGGTGACGGCCCGCCAGGACGGGGAGTTCACCTGGATCGAGGCCCGCCCGGAGTGGGGGCCGCCCAGGAGGCTGGAGCGGTACGCGTCGGCCGCGGAGGTCGAGGCGCTGACGGGGCCGCCGCCCGGTGAGGGGCCGCTCTACGTCTGGGCCTGGGAGGACGAGGCCGCGGGCCGCGTACGGGCGCGGTCCTTCCCGCGGCGCCCCGACGGGCCCGGCGGCGGCTCAGGGGAGGACGAGGCGACGGGGTCGGCGGCCGTGCTGCTCAGCGCCGAGCTGGGCCGGGCCCTCAACATCAGACAAGGACGCGGCTCCCAGATCCTCGCCGCGCCCGCGCCGGACGGCACGACGGAGGTAGGGGGCCGCGTCCTTCTGGTGGTCACGTCGTGACCGGTGTCCTCGTGGCGCAAGGCGCTACGCGCTGAGCGGGAAGACCTCGCCGAGCCCGTGGAAGACGGCGGTGTTCAGCGCGAAGGCGCGCTTGCACTCGTCGATGACGCGCTGCTTCTCCAGGTCGTCGGCGTTCACCGCGTCCAGCAGCTCCCGGTACTCCCGCTTGAAGGCGGCCGGGTTCGGGATCTGCTCGAACACGTAGAACCGCACCCCGTCGCCCTTGCGCTCGAAGCCCCAGGTCTTCTCCGCCGTACCGCGGATGATCTGGCCCCCCGAGAGGTCGCCGAGGTAGCGGGTGTAGTGGTGCGCGACGTATCCGGCGGGCCACTCGCGGGCGCACTCGGCCACCCGGGCGGCGTACGCGGCGGTGGCGGGCAGCGGCTCCAGCCCTTCGCGCCATCCCTCGCCCCGCAGATGGGCGAGATCGCGCTCCAGCTCGGCCGTCCGCATCAGCTCCTGCTGGATGAAGGGCCCGGCGACCGGGTCCTCGCGCAGAGCCGGCGCGCCGTCCTCCAGCGCCCGGTAGACGAACCACAGCTGCTCGGTGTAGCGCGTGTAGGCGTCCACGCCGAGCCGTCCGCCGAGCATGTCGCTCATGAAGGTCGAGGACTCCGCCTCCGTGTGCTGCTCGTGCGAGGCGGTGCGGATGAGGGTCGAGAAGGGCGTGGTGGTGGCGGTCGAGTCCAAGGCGGGCCTCCGGGGACCAGGGGGACGGGAAGTCCGGACAAAAATGCATATACCGGCAACAGCTGTACACGCCGCCGCGCGCCGATATGCTGATCCTCCTACTTAGGCTTACCTAAGTCAACAGGTTCCCGACCCTCTGTCGGTAAAAACACCGCCCTACGGAAGCGTCAGGATCTCCGCGCCGGTCTCGGTGACCACCAGTGTGTGCTCGAACTGCGCGGTCCGCCTCCGGTCCTTCGTCACCACGGTCCAGCCGTCGTCCCACAGGTCGTAGTCGTGGCTGCCGAGCGTCAGCATCGGCTCGATGGTGAACGTCATCCCGGGCCGCATCACGGTCGTCGCCTGCGGGCTGTCGTAGTGCGGGACGATCAGGCCGGAGTGGAACGAGGAATTGATCCCGTGCCCGGTGAAGTCCCGCACCACCCCGTAGCCGAACCGCTTCGCGTACGACTCGATGACGCGCCCGATCACGTTGATCTGCCGTCCGGGCCGCACCGCCTTGATCGCCCGGTTCAGCGACTCCCGGGTGCGCTCGACCAGGAGCCGGGACTCCTCGTCGACGTCGCCGCAGAGGTAGGTGGCGTTGTTGTCGCCGTGCACGCCGTCGATGTACGCGGTGACGTCGAGGTTCACGATGTCCCCGTCCCGCAGCACGGTGGAGTCGGGGATGCCGTGGCAGATGACCTCGTTCAGCGAGGTGCAGAGCGACTTCGGGAAGCCCCGGTAGCCGAGGGTCGACGGATAGGCGCCGTGGTCCACCATGAACTCGTGGGCGACCCGGTCGAGTTCGTCGGTGGTGACGCCCGGGGCGATGTGCTTGGCGGCTTCCTCCATCGCCTGCGCCGCGATACGGCCCGCGACCCGCATGCGCTCCAGGGTGCCGGAGTCCTGGACCTCCGGCCCGGTGTACGGCGCCGGGGCGGGCTTCCCCACGTACTCGGGGCGCCGGATCCTTCCGGGGACGGAGCGGACGGGAGTGATCTCCCCTGGTACGAGAAGCGACTGGCCAGACATGCCAGCGAGTCTAACCAGCGCTCCCGGGGCACCATGGCAGCGAGGAAAGGATCCCGCGATGGCTCTGTTCAAGAAGCGTACGGCCGGCAAACCGGGCGAGTGGTACTACTGCCTGGAGCACAAGAAGGTCGAGGAGGGCCCCGAGTGCCCCGCCAAGGACCGGTTCGGCCCCTACACCACCCCGGAGGAGGCGCGGCACGCGATGGACACGGCGCGTGAGCGGAACCTCGAGTGGGAGACCGACCCGAAGTGGCACGACCGCCCGGACAGGCCGGACGGGACACCGGAGTAGGACACCACGCCGGCGGGGGGCGTACGGGACGCCGGGTGCCCGGACACGGGCCGGGGCCGGGCGGGGCCCGCGCCCCCGCAGAGGGACCGGGATCCGCAGCCGTTCGGTGCGGGGCCCGTCACCACCGGGCCGGCGGCGGGGCCGTCAGCTGGTCGGCCAGGCGGGAGAGGCGGTCGCGGAAGGTACGCCGGCCCCGGGGCGAGGGGGCGCCGTTCTCGCCCGCCGCCGCGCTGACCAGGTGCTGGACCGTGTCCAGGTCGACCTCGTCGGCGGCGGAGACCGTGAGCGCCTCGTGGGCGAGGCCCCGGACCTCCGGGTCGCCGCCGTCCAGCGTGAGCACCGTCGCCCCCGCGCGCCGCGCGTCGTGGACGCGTTCCAGCAGGCCGTGGTCCGCCTGCCCGGGTGCCACCACGAGCAGCGTCTCGCCCCGCCCGGCCGCCTCGATCCGGCCCAGGCCGACGGCCAGGTGCACCGGGTCGTCGGACTCCACCCGGTGGCGCACGAGCGTGGGCCGCAGCTGCGGCAGACCCGACCAGGTGGACTCGTCCACCAGGTGCGCGGCCATGTGCCACGGCTCGTACACCTCCGTCCCCACGAGCAGCAGCCCGCCGCCCTGCGGGACGACCGACGACCGCAGGGTCCGGGCGAAACCCCGGGCCGCCGCGGGCCACTCGGTCCCGGCCAGTACTTCGCGCAGCAGCGCGACACGCACAGCATCCATGACCCGGCATCATGCCCCCGGTCACCCGCCCGGGACTGCCCGAACGCGGCAGTCCACCCGGAAGGGGACTGCCGGAACCTGACACCGACGAGTCCCCCCGGGGCCTGGCACGATGACGCCATGAGCGCCGGACAGATCTTCAACTGGGCCTGGATGACCGGCTGGACGCTCCTCGTCCTGCCGCCGTCGATCGCCTTCCTGCGCGGCTGGGCCCCCGCCTGGCTGCGCCGCCGGGCCACGCCGCGCATGGTGCGGGCGCGCGGCGCCGGGGGCCTCCTCCTGTGGGTGTCGGCCGTGTCGTCGGCCTCCTTCCAGCTGTCCGGGGCCTTCGAGGGCGACTGGTACCCGGTCAGGCTCCTGGCGGGACCGGGGGCGGTGCTCGCCGGGATCACCCTCGTCGTCGTGACGGACCTCGCGGAGCGACGGCGGCGCCGGGTTCCCCTCACCGGCGCGCAGTAGGGTCGGCGCCATGACTACCCATGACAGTGGAAGCGCCCCCAAGCCCCCCGCCAAGGACCCCTGGGACCTGCCCGACGTGTCCGGTCTGACCGTCGGCGTACTCGGCGGCACCGGGCCCCAGGGCCGCGGCCTCGCCTACCGTTTCGCCCGGGCCGGGCAGAAGGTCGTCATCGGCTCCCGCGCCGCCGACCGCGCCGAGGCCGCCGCCGCCGAGCTGGGCCACGGCGTCCAGGGCGCGGACAACGCGGAGTGCGCGCGCCGCAGCGACATCGTGATCGTCGCCGTGCCGTGGGACGGCCACGCCAAGACGCTCGGCTCCCTGCGCGAGGAGCTCGCCGGGAAGCTCGTCGTCGACTGCGTCAACCCGCTCGGCTTCGACAAGAAGGGCGCCTACGCCCTGAAGCCCGAGGAGGGCAGCGCCGCCGAGCAGGCGGCCGCCCTGCTGCCGGACTCGCGGGTCACGGCCGCCTTCCACCACCTGTCGGCCGTACTCCTCCAGGACGCGGCGATCGAGGAGATCGACACCGACGTGCTGGTCCTGGGCGAGGCGCGCGCCGACACCGACACGGTGCAGGCGCTGGCGGGCCGCATCCCCGGCATGCGGGGCGTGTTCGCCGGCCGGCTGCGCAACGCGCACCAGGTCGAGTCGCTGGTGGCGAACCTGATCTCCGTCAACCGCCGCTACAAGGCACACGCGGGGCTGCGCACCACCGACGTGTGAGCCCGTGCCCGGAGCCGGAACGGGCATGAGGGACACTGGACGGGACCGCGCACCATCCCCGGACAGGAGCACCAGCCCTCATGCCCCGCCTCGCCCTCTACGCCAGCATCGTCTGCGTCCTCGCCGTCGCCGCGGCCGTGGTGTCCTTCGTCGAGGGCAGCCTCCTCGGGATCGTCTGGGTGCTGCTCGCCGGCCTCTCCTCGAACATGGCGTGGTTCTACCTGCGCAGGCACCGCGCGGAGTCCCGCACCGAGCCCGCCACGCGCTAACGGATCATCGCGCAGCCGGGGTCCTGGTCACCGAACCACTCCTGCCAGAAGCGGTAGGTGTCGAGCCCGCAGTACGTCTCGACCTCGCTGACGCCCAGGCCCCTCAGCAGCCCGTGCACCGCGTCGAAGAAGACCCCGTTGACCTCCGGGACCCACAGCAGCGCGAAGACCGCGATCAGCCCGAAGGGCGCGAACGGCTCCACCTGGCGCCGGATCCGGTACGACAGCCAGGGCTCGATCACGCCGTAGCCGTCGAGCCCGGGGACCGGCAGGAAGTTCAGGATCGCCGCGGTCACCTGGAGCAGCGCGAGGAACGCCAGCGCCAGCCGGAACGTCAGCGGGACGCCGTCCAGGGCGCCCAGCCAGAACGGCGCGGTGCACACGACGGCGAACAGCACGTTGGTCAGGGGACCGGCCGCCGAGATCAAGCTGTGCTTCCAGCGTCCGCTGATGCGGCCCCGCTCGATGTAGACCGCCCCGCCCGGCAGGCCGATCCCGCCCATGATCACGAACAGCACGGGCAGCACGATGCTCAGCAGGGCGTGGGTGTACTTGAGCGGGTTGAGCGTCAGATACCCCTTCGCCCCGATCGAGATGTCGCCGCTGTGCAGCGCGGTGCGCGCGTGCGCGTACTCGTGGAGGCAGAGCGAGACGATCCAGGCGGCCGTGACGAAGAGGAAGACCGCGAAACCGGTCTGCTCCGCGAAGTCCGTCCACACCGCCCAGCCCGAGACGGCCATGACGGCGACGATCCCGAGGAAGATCGGGCTGACCCGCCGGTCACTGGGGCGGCGGAACGCGGTGGTCATCGGCGGGACTCCTGAGGGCTTGACGGCTGCTGGGCCCCCGAGCGTACGGGTGACACGCCGCGAACGTCTCACGGGAGGGTGGTGGTTCCACGGAGGGCGGAGCCGTCACGGACAATGGGCCCGTGCATTACGGCATTCTCGGTACCACCCGCGCGCTGCGCGCCGACGGCACGGCCGTCGCCCTCGGCGGGGCACGGCTGCGCGCCCTGCTCACCGTGCTCGCCCTGCACCCCGGCCGCACCGTCACGGCCGCCGTCCTCGTCGACGAGGTGTGGGGCGCCGACCCGCCCGCCGACGCCCCGGCCGCGCTCCAGGCCCTCGTGGGCCGCCTCAGGCGCGCCCTGGGCCGGGACGAGGTCGAGTCGGCCCCGGGCGGTTACCGGCTCGCGGCCGGTCCGGACGCCGTGGACCTGCACCGCTTCGAACGGCTCGCGAAGGAGGGCGCGCGGGCGCTGGAGGAGGGCGACGCGGTCAAGGCCGTCGCGGTCCTCGACGACGCCCTCGCCCTGTGGCGGGGGCCGGCCCTCGCCGACCTGCCGGACCGCGACGTGGCGGCGGCCCGCTGGGAGGCCGGGCGCCTGGGCGCGCGCCGGACCCGCGCCGAGGCCGTCCTCGCCCAGGGCCGCGCCGACGACGCCCTGCCCGAACTGGCCGGGCTCTGCGCGGACCACCCGCTGGACGAACCCCTCCAGGCGCTGCGCGTCAGGGCGCTGCGGGACGCCGGCCGCACCGCGCAGGCACTGGCGGCGTACGACGAGGTCCGCACCCTGCTCGCCGACCGGCTGGGCACCGACCCGGGCCCCGCCCTGCGCGCCCTGTACGAGGGACTCCTGCACCAGGACCCGCCCGCTCCCGCTCCCGCACCCCTTCCCGCCCCGCAGGGGAACCTGCGCGCCAGGCTCACGAGCTTCGTGGGCCGTGAGGCGGACATCGCCGGCCTCGGCGAGGACCTGACCCGGGCCCGGCTGGTCACCCTCCTGGGACCCGGCGGCGCGGGCAAGACCCGGCTGTCCCAGGAGGCCGCGGAGGCGGTCGCCTCCTCCTGGCCGGACGGTGTGTGGCTGGCCGAGCTCGCTCCGGTCGACGACCCCGAAGCGGTGCCCGAGGCCGTGCTCGGTGCGCTCGGCGCCCGCGAGACCGTGCTGCGGGGCGCCGGCGCCGAAGGGCTCAGGGCGGCGGAGCGGAGCGCCGGTGAACCGCTCGCCCGGCTCACCGAACACTGCGCCGGGCGCCGGATGCTGCTGCTCCTGGACAACTGCGAGCATCTGATCGACGCGGCGGCCGCCCTCGCCGACCACCTGCTGGCCCGCTGCCCCGGGCTCACCGTCCTCGCGACCAGCCGCGAACCCCTGGGCGTGCCCGGCGAGTTCGTCCGGGCGGTCGACCCGCTGCCCGACCCGATGGCCCTGCGCCTGCTCGCCGACCGCGGGGCCGCCGCGCTGTCCGGCTTCCGGGTCGACGCGGACGAGCGGACGGCGGCGGCCTGCGCCGAGATCTGCCGGCGGCTCGACGGGCTTCCGCTCGCGATCGAACTCGCCGCCGCCCGGCTGCGCATGCTGACCCCGCGGCAGATCGCCGACCGCCTCGACGACCGCTTCCGCCTGCTGTCGAGCGGGAGCCGCACCGTGCTCCCGCGCCAGCAGACCCTGCGGGCGGTCGTCGACTGGTCCTGGGACCTCCTGGACGACGGCGAACGCGCCGTCCTGCGCCGGCTGTCCGTCTTCGCCGGCGGCTGCACCCTCACCGCGGCCGAGGCGGTCTGCGCGGAGCGGCCGCAGGACGCGTACGGCGTCGCCGGGGTGCTCGGTTCGCTCGTCGACAAGTCCCTCGTCGTCGCCGCCCCCGCCGGGGACGGCCGGATGCGCTACCGCCTCCTGGAGACCGTCGGGGAGTACGCCGCCGAACGGCTCGACGAGGCAGGGGAGCGGGACGCCGTCGAGCGGCGCCACCTCACGTTCTACCGGGAGCTGGTCCGTACCGCCGACCCCGGACTCCGGGGCGCCGGACAGCTCGCCGCCCTCGAACTGCTCCGGCGGGAGTACGAGAACCTGCGCACGGCCCTGCGGCGCGCCGTCGCCGCCCGCGACGAGCAGGAGTCGCTCAGCATGGTGCTCTCGCTCGCCTGGTACTGGCAGATGCGTGACCTGCGCGGTGACGCACTGCACTGGGCCGCGGCCGCCTCCGCGCTCGGTCCCGACCCGTTCGCCGGACCGGTGGCCCCGGCGCCCGCGCTCGCCGAACGCTGCACCGACGCCCCGCCGCCGATGCGCCCCGAACTGCTCCAGGAGGCGCGGCGCCAGGTGGCGCTGGTCGAGATGGCCAGCATGGACAACGCGATGGACGTCTGGGCCGACGAGGCCGGCATGGCGCGCCTGCGGGCCGTCGCCGCGACCTACCGGGCAGGCCAGCCGCAGACCTGCCGCAGCCCGGGCTCGCTCTGGCTCTTCGCCGTCGTCCTCACCGGGAACGCCTCGGACCTGCGCGGGGTGGTGGACGAGACGGTCCGCGCCGCACGGGAGCTGGGGCACGACTGGGAGCTGGCCATAGCGCTCCAGACGCGCGCCAACGTGCTGGCCAACCGGCCCGACTGGGCGCGCGACGCCTACCGGGACGCCGACGAGAGCCTGGAGATCTTCGGCCGTCTCGGCGACGACTGGGGCGCGGCGGAGGCGCTCTCCTCGCGCGGCGAGGCCCACGAGAAGACGGGTGACCACACCCGGGCGGCCGCGGACTACCAGGCCGCGATCGGTTACGCCGAGAAGATCGGCGCCCACGCCCAGGTGCTCGTGCTCCGCACCCGCTACGCCTCCGCTCTGGTCGAGCTGGGCCACGGTGCGCAGGGCGAGGCGATCCTGAGGGACGTCCTCCTGGAGGGACGGCACGCGGGGCACGAGGCGACGGCGTTCGCCCGGTTCTTCCTCGCCGTGTGGCTGGGCATCTCCGGCCGTACCGTCGAGGCCCGTGAGCAGCTCGGCGTGCTGGAGGCCGAGTTCAGCGCGGCGTCCATGGGGGTCTTCGAGGCGTTCGTCCTGGGCGGTCTGGCCTGGCTGGACAACCAGGAGGGGCGGTACGCGGACGCCCTGGACCGCGGCCGGAAGGCGCTGGCGCAGGCCGACGACCGCCTGGCCCAGATGGTGGCACCCGAGATGAACGTGCTCTGCCTGGCCCTGGTGGCGCGGGCGCTGGCCGGGCTCGGCGGGGAGGGCGGGGCGTCCGCCGCGGCCCGGCTGCTGGGTGCCGGGCAGGCGCTGCTTCCGGAGGGGCACGTACCGACGCTGCTGGAGCGGGACAACCACGCGGCGGCGGAGGAACTGACCCGCGGTGTCCTCGGGGACGCCGCCTACGCGGCGGCGTACGCCGAGGGCGGCCGCCTCTCCAAGGAGGAGGCCACCGCCCTCGCCGCCGCCGCCGTCCGCCCCTGATCCGTCCGTCGCGGACCGGGACCGGCCCCTCAGGACTTCTTGCGGAACCTGGAGACCGCCAGCGGGGCGACGACCGTGGTGATGACCACGGTCCAGCCGAGCGTCAGCCAGACCGAGTTGCCGAGGGGGCCGCCCATCATCAGTCCGCGGGCCGCGTCGGCCAGGTTGGACAGCGGGTTGTAGTCGGTGAACGACTGGAGCCAGCCGGGCATGGTCCCGGTCGGGGCGAAGATGGAGGATCCGAACTGGAGCGGCATCATCACGATCAGCCCCATTCCCTGGACCGCCTGGGCGGTCTTCATGCTCAGTCCGACCAGGATGAAGATCCACATGATGGCGGCCCCGAACGCGGCGGCCAGACCGATCGCGCCGGCCAGCCCCAGCACCGACCCGTGGAGTTCCATGCCGAGGGCGAAGCCCATGCCCAGCAGGATCAGCGTGGCGATCATCATCCGGCCGAGCTCGACCACGATCTTCGCGATGAGCACCGAGGAGCGGGCGATCGGCATCGTCCGGAACCGGTCCATGACCCCCTTGCGGAAGTCGTCGTTGACACCGCTGCCGACGGCCATCGCGATGTTCATGCCCATCATCGCCATCAGGCCGGGGATCAGGTAGTTCAGGTAGTCCTGCCGGTCACCGCCCAGGCTGCTGCCGACCGATCCGCCGAAGACGTAGACGAACAGCAGCACGAAGATGACGGGCATCAGCAGCGCGTCGAACATCGACTCCGGATCCTTCTTGATCTGGAGCAGGTTGCGCCGCACCAGCGCCCCGATGTGGCGCAGGTTGTTCCGCAGGCCGATCCGGCCCTCGTCGTCCGGCTTCATGGCCTGCGCGGACACGGCCCCGTCGGAGGGGGCCGGCTTCAGAGTCGTCGTGCTCATGCCGCGACCTCCTGGGGAGTCGTGTCGGTGACGGTGGCCTTGCCGCCCGTGATGGCCAGGAAGACCTCGTCGAGGCTGGGCAGTGCGGTGGCGACGTGGGCGAGCGGGAAGCCCCGCGTGCCGAGCAGCCCGATCACGGCCGTCAGCTGTTCGTCGCTGAGGATCGGTACGTACAGCAGGCCCTCGTCCGGGACCGCCTGGGCGCCGGCGACGCCGTCGAGGCCGGCCTCCCGCAGCGCCTGGGCCATCGCGGCCAGGTCGGCCGGGTCGGAGGGCCGGATCTGAAGGGTGCGGCCGCCGACCTTGGCCTTGAGCTCGTCGACGCCGCCCCGGGCGATGATCCGGCCCTGGTCGATGACGGTGAGCTCACTGGCGAGCTGTTCGGCCTCTTCCATGTACTGGGTGGTCAGGAGCACGGTCGCGCCCTCCGCGACCATCCGCTGCACCTCGTCCCAGACCTCGTTGCGGGTGCGCGGGTCGAGCCCCGTCGTGGGCTCGTCCAGGTACAGGACGGCCGGGCTGCCGATCATGGACGCGGCCAGGTCGAGGCGGCGCCGCATACCGCCGGAGTAGTCCATCGCGGCCTTCCCTGCGGCGGCGGTGAGCGTGAAGCGCTCCAGCAGCTCGTCGGCGCGGGAGCGGGCCTTCCCGCGCGGCAGGTCGAGCAGCCGCCCGATCATGTAGAGGTTCTCCCAGCCGGAGAGCTTCTCGTCGACCGAGGCGTACTGCCCGGTCAGGCCTATGGTGCGGCGCAGCTGCCGGGGCTGGCGCACCACGTCGTAGCCCGCCACGACCGCGTGGCCGGCGTCGGGCAGGACCAGGGTGGACAGGCAGCGTACGAGGGTGGTCTTGCCGGCGCCGTTGGGGCCGAGCACCCCGAGGACGGTGCCCTCGCGCACGTCGAGGTCCACACCGTCCAGCGCCTTGGTCGTGCCGTAGTGCTTGACCAGCCCCCGTACCTCGACGGCGTTCCCGCCGCTCCTGAGGTTCTTGTCGTTTCGCGTCATGGACACCATCAGACCAGCGGCCACCGACAAGTCACCGACACGGCGCCGACAGAGGGCGACAGCCCGCCGATGGGGGAAGTCGGCGGGCTGTCGGTGGTGCGGCAGTGGTCGTGTGGGCGTCAGTGGAAGGTGTGCTCCGCCGCCGGGAACGTGCCGCCGATGACTTCTTCGGCGTACTCCTTGGCGGCGTCGGTGAGCACCTGGCGCATGTTCGCGTACTGCTTGGTGAAGCGCGGCACCCTGCCGCCGGTCAGCCCGACCATGTCGGTGTAGACCAGCACCTGCGCGTCCGTGCCGGAACCGGCGCCGATGCCGACGGTCGGGATGTGCAGGGTGCGGGTCACCTCGGCGGCCAGTTCGGCCGGTACGAGCTCCAAGACGACGGCGAACGCGCCCGCGTCCTGCACCGACTTCGCGTCCCGCAGCAGCTGCTGGGCGGCCTCCTCGCCGCGGCCCTGCACCCGGTAGCCCATCGCGTTGACGGACTGCGGGGTCAGGCCGATGTGGCCCATGACCGGGATCCCGGCCTCGACCAGGAGCCTGATCTGGTCGTGGGAGCGCTCGCCGCCCTCCAGCTTGACCGCGCCGACACCGGAGTCCTTGATCAGCCGGGTGGCGTTGCGCAGGGCCTGGACCGGACCCTCCTGGTACGCCCCGAAGGGCAGGTCGGCGACGATGAGGGCGCGCCCGGTGCCCCGTACGACGGCGGCCGAGAGGATGGCCATCTCGTCCATGGTGACGGGCACGGTGCTCTCGTAACCGAGGTGGCAGTTGCCCATGGAGTCACCGACGAGCATGACCGGGATGCCGGCCTCGTCGAAGACGGACGCGGTCATCGCGTCGTAGGCGGTGAGCATGGGCCACTTCTCACCGCGCTCACTGGCGGCGGTGATGTCGTTGACGGTGATGCGGCGGGTGCTCGTGCCTCCGTACAGCGCCTTGCCGGCGCCGGGGGCGGGACCCGCGGGGGGTGTGGCGGACTGGTTCTGCGCAGCCTGAAGCGACATGGCCAACGGCTCCTTCGTCATCTCGAGGCGCCCTGACGGCGTCCCCGGATCCCTTCCATGGTGGCATCCCGCGACCGTTCCCGGGAAGTGGGCCCACCGCGTCCGGTGAACGGTGCGCGGCGGCCGGGTAAAGTCTTTCCAATACGAGACGGTCTCGTATTGGAAGCCGACTAGGGTCGGGGCCATGTCCATACCGTCCGGCGCTCCCGTCGCCGCGCCCCGCGTCCCGGAGGCGGTCCACCGCCGCCGCTGGGCCATTCTCGGCGTCCTCATGTTCAGCCTGCTCATCGTCGTCCTCGACAACTCGATCCTGAACGTCGCGGTCAAGACGATCGCCAGCCCCGCGCCGACCGGTATCGGCGCCACCCAGAGCGAGCTCGAGTGGGCGATCAACTCCTACACGCTCGTCTTCGCCGGCCTGCTCTTCACCGCCGGCCTGCTGGGCGACCGCATCGGCCGCAAGAAGGTCCTGCTGGCCGGCATCCTGGTCTTCGGCCTCGGCTCGGCCCTGGCCGCGCTCTCCTCCACGCCCGGCGAACTCATCACCTGGCGCGCGCTGATGGGATTCGGCGCGGCGTTCGTGATGCCCGCCACCCTCGCCGTCCTGATGAACGTCTTCGAGCGCGACGAGCAGCCCAAGGCCATCGGCATCTGGGCCGGCAGCGTCGGCCTCGGCATCGCGATCGGCCCGATCACCGGCGGCGCGCTCCTGGAGCACTTCTGGTGGGGCTCGATCTTCCTGGTCAACGTACCCGTGGTGGTCATCGCGCTCATCGCCATGGCCGTCCTCGTGCCCGACTCCAAGGACCCCGCCCCGGGCCGCGTCGACCCGCTCGGGGTCGTGCTGTCCATCGTCGGCCTGGTCCTGCTGGTCTACGGCATCATCCGGGGCGGCGAACTCGCCTCCTTCACCGACGCCACCGTCCTCGCACCGCTGATCGGCGGCCTGCTGGTCCTGGCGGCCTTCGTCTGGCACGAGAAGCGCAGCAGCCACCCGTCCATCGACATCTCCTACTTCCGCGACCCGTCCTTCTCCGCCGCCGTCGCCGCCATCGCGCTGGTCTTCTTCGCGCTGATGGGCGTCACCTTCTTCTCGGCCTTCTACCTGCAGAGCGTGCGCGGCTACACCGCCCTGGAGTCCGGGCTGCTGATCCTGCCGCTCGCCGCCGCACAGATGATCTTCGCTCCGCGCGCCCGGCTGGTCGTCGACCGGTTCGGAGCGCGGGCCGTCTGCACCGTCGGCATGCTGCTCGTCGCCGCCGGCCTCGCCGCCTTCGCGCTGTTCGACGCGGACACCCCGCTGTGGGTGCTGTGCCTGGTCTTCTTCGTCCAGGGCACCGGCATGGCGCACATCATGCCGCCGGTCACCGTCGCCGTCATGCAGGCCCTGCCCCGCGAGCGGGCGGGTTCGGGCTCCGCCATCAACAACACCTTCCGCCAGGTCGGCGGCGCGCTCGGCATCGCCGTACTCGGCTCGGTGCTCTCCACCGTCTACCGGGGCGACATCGAGGGACACCTCGACGGCGTCCCCGCCGCCGCGCGGGACGTCGCGGGCGAGTCCATCGAGGCGACCCTGGGCGTCGCGCAGAAGCTGGGCCCGGCCGGCAAGCCGCTGATCGCCGCGGCCAACGACGCGTTCATCGGCGCGATGCACGTCACCGCGCTCGGCTCGGCGGCGGTCGCGCTGATCGGCGCGGCCGTGGTGGCCGCGTTCCTGCCGGGCAGGCCCGTGCGGGAGGAGCGGGCCCCGGGCCGGCAGGGTGCCGAGGAGCCGGCGCGCCTGTCCTGACCTGCCGCCACCGGCCGGCTCCTGCGGCCCGGACCGGATCCGCGGGGATCCACGGTTCCGGCCGGGGGCGGTCGCCCCGCCCCCGGCCGGTCGGCGAGAATCGAGACGTACGGCGAAACTACGGCGGACGGCGCAGCGAGAGGCGGCCCACGTGCGGCACGCGGCACAGAACCCGGTGCGGGACCCGGCGGCGGGCCCGCCCTGTCCGGGCCCGGAGCCACGCCGGGGCCGCCCCCGCAGCGCGGCCGTGGAGCGGGCCATCCTCGACGCCGTCGTCCACCTGCTGGAGGCCGGGGAGACGCTGGACGGGCTGTCCATCGAGCGCATCGCCCGTACCGCCGGGGTGGGCAAGGCCACCATCTACCGCCGGTGGAGCGGCAAGGAGGAGCTCTTCGTCGACGTCCTGCGCGACATCGAGCCCGCCGACCCGACGGTGTCCGGCACCGCGGGCCTGGACGACCTGCGTGTCCTGCTGGAGTCCATGCGTACGCGCGGTCTCGCCCAGCGTTCCTCCGCCCTCCTGCACAACGTCTTCGTGCAGATGAAGAAGCACCCCAGGCTCTGGACCGAGTACCAGAGCACCGTCATAGCGCCGCGCCGCGCCGCGATGCTGGCCGCCGTGCGGCGGGCGGTGGACGCGGGCGAGCTCCGCGGGGACCTCGACGTGGAGCTGATGGACGATCTTTTCCTGGGGCCGATGCTGGTCCGTACCGTCCACCGTCCCGACGCGCCCCTTCCGGAGGACCTCGCCGACCGGATCATCGGCACGCTCCTCCAGGGGCTTGCCCCTCGGCCGTCGAAGGCGCAGGTCACAGCCGCGGGGCCGACGCCGGCCCCGATGTGATGCTTCTGTCACGGACTCCCGGACCACCGCCCCGGCCGCAACCCGCCGCGCCGGATCCGTCGTCCTGATGGCAGTACGGCCGCCGTCGGCGGCAGGAACGGCGTCACCTATCGCCTAGGGTCAGGAGGCGCGGTGATGTGTACGGACAGGCAGTGAGGACGAGCGCAATGGTGCAGGCGTACAGGGCGGACACCGAGGACGCCGATGCGGGTCCGCAGCCGGGCTCACGTTTCCGGGCCATGGGCCGGAGACTGGCCTCCGACCGGGGCATCTGGCGCCGCGGCATCCTGCTGGCGCTCTGCTCGGTCCTGGTGACCCTCGTGATGGTGTTCCACGCGGACATCCCGAACACCGTCGGCAACCTGGGCAGCCTCATCGAGACGTTCCTGCCCTGGTTCGGCCTCCTCGTGCCCGTGCTGCTCGTCCTCGGTCTGATCCGGCGTTCCGCGACGGCGCTCATCGCCCTCGTCCTGCCGGTCGCCGTCTGGCTCAACCTCTTCGGCGGCCTGCTGTTCACCGACAAGTCCGGGACCGGCGGCGACCTCACCGTCGCCACGCACAACGTCAACGCGGGCAACCCCGACCCCGCGGGCACCGCCCAGCAGGTCGCGGGCTCGGACGCGGACGTCCTGGCCCTCCAGGAGCTGCCGAGCGGCAAGGTGGAGGCGTACGAGGACGCCCTCGCCAAGCGCTACCCGCACCACTCGGTGCAGGGGACCGTCGGCCTGTGGAGCAAGTACCCGGTGACGGACGCGGGCCCCGTCGACATCAAGCTGGGCTGGACCCGCGCGATGAGCGCCACGGTCACCACCCCCAAGGGCCCCGTCAAGGTGTACGTCGCGCACCTGCCCTCCGTACGGGTCAAGTTGAACGCGGGCTTCACCGCAGGCCAGCGGGACGACAGCGCGGACGCCCTGGGTGAGGCCATCGCCCACGACCCGATGGACCGGGTGGTCCTGCTCGGCGACCTGAACGGCACGATGAACGACCGTTCGCTGCACGCGGTCACCGCCCAGATGCGCTCGACCCAGGGGGCCGCGGGGGACGGGTTCGGCTTCAGCTGGCCCGCGGCGTTCCCGATGGCGCGGATCGACCAGATCCTGGTCCGGGGCGTCGAACCCCTCTCCTCCTGGACCCTGCCCGCCACGGACAGCGACCACCTCCCGATCGCGGCGCGCGTCCGGCTGTGAGCGGCCCGCGTCCGGCTGTGAGCGCCGCCGCCCGTCAGGGGGGTACGCTCGCAGCCATGTCCAGTCCCGAGTCCGACAGACTCCGGCCGCCGGTCCGCCGGTGGCCGTCCCCCGACGCACGGACCCCCTGACCCCCGCGGGTCGGCGGGCTTCCCCCGTCGTACCGTCGGCCACCGCCGGATCGCCCGCGGCGGTGTGGGCCACTCTCCTCATGTCCCGTGAGAACACCGGACATTCCACCGTGTCGCCGTCCTCGCGCTCCCACGCGTGACGACGGGCGCGGCCCGCATCCCCTGCACACCGCTCGTTCCTCCGACGGTTCCGTACAAGGGGTCCCCTTCTCATGCCATTCGCCGTGTACGTGCTCGGGCTGGCGGTCTTCGCCCAGGGCACATCGGAGTTCATGCTGTCCGGCCTGCTCTCGGGCCTCGCCGATGACCTGCACGTCCCGCTCGGCGCCGCCGGGCTGCTGACCTCGGCCTTCGCGGCCGGGATGGTGGCCGGCGCGCCGCTCGCCGCGCCGGCCTGCCGCACCTGGCCCCGGCGCCGGGCCCTGCTGTTCTTCCTCGGCGTCTTCGTCGCCGCCCACGTGGTGGGCGCGCTGACCCCCGGATACGGGGTACTGCTCGCGACCCGGGTGGTGGCGGCGCTCGCCGACGCGGGCTTCTGGGCGGTCGCCCTGGTCACCGCGCGGGACCTGGCCGGCCCGCACCAGCGGGAGCGGGCCACCGCCGTGGTCGTCGGCGGGGTGACCGTCGCGTGCGTGGTCGGTGTTCCTGCGGGCGCGGCGCTCGGTGAACTGTGGGGCTGGCGCTCGGCGTTCTGGGCCGTGGCCCTCGTCTGCGTACCGGCGGCGCTCGCGCTGCCGGCGGCCGTCCCGGGAGGCCGGCCCGAGGACGTAGCGCGTACGGGCGCCAGGAGTGAGCTGCGGGCCCTGGCCCGGCCCCGGCTGCTGCTGACGCTCCTGGTGATGGCGCTCGTGCAGGGAGCGACCTTCTGCACGTTCTCCTACCTGGAACCGCTCGTCACCCGGGTCACCGGGTTCGGCGCGGACCGGGTCCCCCTGGTGCTCGCCCTGTTCGGGGCCGGGGCCTTCGCCGGGGTCACCCTGGCCGGACGCCTGGCCGACGCCCGCCCGCACGCGGTGACCGGGGCCGGCATGGCCGCGCTGGCCGCCGGATGGGCCGCCCTGGCCCTGACCGCCGGGCACCCGGCCGCCGCCCTCGCCCTCGTCCTCCTCCAGGGAGGCCTGGCCTTCGGTACGGGGACCACGCTGATCAACCGGGTCTTCCACCTCGCCCCGGACGCCCCGACGGCGGCGGGCTCCTTCGCGACGGCCGCCTTCAACGTGGGCGCGGCGGCGGGCCCTTGGCTGGGCGGACTCGCCCTCGGCGCGGGCCTCGGCTTCCGCGCGCCGGTCTGGGTGAGCGCCCTGCTGATGTGCGCGGCCCTGGCCCTCACGGGGGCGCTGTCCGCATCCTCCCGGTCCTCCCGTTCCGTACGGCCGCCCGGCGCCACGGGGCGTCCGGTCCCGGAGGCGGAGGCGGGGCGGAGGGCCGCCGGACCCACCGAGTGACGTCCAGATCACACCCCGCCGCAACGGCATGTTCACGTCCGGGCATAAAACGTCTGAGAGACTTTGTTCCGACGGGGTACATAATCCGTCCTCCCGGCAACGAAGCCGACGCTCCCGCACACACAGACCGCTGCCACCCGGCCCTCCCCGGCCCGGGCGGCCACCCTGCCCGAAAGGTTCTCCCCATGCCCCTGGCCCTGCTCGCCCTCGCTGTGAGCGCCTTCGGCATCGGCACCACCGAGTTCGTGATGATGGGCCTGCTGCCCAACGTCGCGGACGACCTGGGAACGTCCGTACCCACCGCCGGCTACCTCGTGTCGGCGTACGCGATCGGCGTCGTGCTCGGTGCCCCTCTGCTCACCGGCCTCGGCTCCAGGATCCCGCGCAAGCGGATGCTCCTGCTGCTGATGGCCGTCTTCACCGTCGGCAACCTCGCCTCCGCCTTCGCCCCCGACTTCGGCTGGCTGCTGGCCGGACGCTTCCTGGCCGGACTGCCGCACGGCGCCTTCTTCGGGGTCGGCGCGGTCGTCGCCGCGCGCCTCGTGCCGGACGGCCGGCAGGCCCGCGCCGTCGCCACGATGTTCCTCGGCCTGACCGTGGCCAACATCGTCGGCGTACCGGCCGCCACCCTGCTGGGGCAGCACCTCGGCTGGCGCGCCACGTTCCTGGTCGTCGCCGTGATCGGACTGGCCGCGATGGCCGCGCTCGCCCGCCTCGTCCCGCAGATCCCCGTCGAGGCGCACCAGAACGTACGCCGTGAACTGAGCGCGCTCGGCAACCGCCAGGTGGTGCTGGGGCTGCTCACCGCCGTCCTCGGCTTCGCGGGTGTCTTCGCCGTCTACTCCTACCTCTCCTCCATGACGACCGAGGCCATGGGCTTCGGGGAGTCCTCGGTGACGCTCGTCCTCGCGCTCTTCGGCATCGGGATGACCCTCGGCGCGCTGGCGGCCGGACCGCTGACCGACCGGGCGCTGCGCCCCACCCTCTACGGCTCGCTGGGGGCCCTGGCCGTCGTCCTCGTGGTCTTCCCCTTCGCGGCCCACGTGCAGTGGGCGGCGCTGGTCATGGTGGTGCTGCTCGGCGGTGTCGGCTTCATGACGACCACCCCGCTCCAGATGCTCGTGATGAACAAGGCGAAGGACGCCCCCACCCTGGCGTCCGCCTCCAACCACTCCGCCTTCAACCTCGCCAACGCGGGTGGCGCCTGGCTCGGCGGGATCGCCATCGCGGCGGGCTGGGGCTGGACGTCCCCGGCCCTCGTCGGCGCGGTCCTGGCCGTCGCCGGGCTCGCCGTGGCGGTCACGGCGGGTGTGCTGGACCGGACCCCGGGCACCTCGCGCGTCGTGGCGTCCGGCGCCCGTGCCGAGGTGCGGGAGCACGCCGACGCGCGCTGAGCACCGAGCCGGTCCGCACCACCGGGTGCGGACCGGCTCCGCCGCCGTCGGCGGTCCCGTCAGCCCGACTCGCGCCACCGGTTCGTGATCGGCAGCCGGCGGTCCTTGCCGAAGCCCTTCGGCGAGATCTTCGTGCCCGGCGGGTACTGCCTCCGCTTGTACTCCGCCGTGTCCACCATCCGCAGCGTCCTCGTCACCAGCGCCTCGTCGAACCCGGCCGCCACGATCGCGTCCCGGCCCTGGTCCCGGTCCACGTACAGCTCCAGGATCCGGTCCAGCACGTCGTAGTCCGGCAGCGAGTCCGTGTCCACCTGGTCCGGGCGCAGCTCGGCGCTCGGAGGCTTGGTGATGGAGGCCTCCGGGATCGGCGGGGTCTGCCCGCGCTCCTCGGCCGCGCGGTTCCGCCACCTGGCGAGGCGGAACACCGACGTCTTGTACACGTCCTTGATCGGCCCGTACGCCCCGACGGAGTCCCCGTACAGCGTGGAATAGCCCACCGCCAGCTCGGACTTGTTGCCCGGGGCGAGCACGATCTGGCCCTCCTGGTTGGAGATCGCCATCAGCATCGTGCCGCGCAGCCGCGACTGGAGGTTCTCCTCGGCCAGCCCGGTGAGCCCCAGCGACCCCATGTACGCGTCGAACATCGGCTCGATGGGCACGGTGCGGAAGTTGAGCCCCGTGCGCCGGGCCAGCTCGGCCGCGTCGCCCTTGGAGTGGTCCGAGGAGTACTTCGACGGCATCGAGACCCCGTACACGTGCGCGGCCCCCAGCGCGTCGCAGGCGATGGCCGCGACCAGTGCCGAGTCGATGCCCCCCGAGAGCCCGATCAGCACGCTGCTGAAACCGTTCTTCGCCGCGTACGCCCGCAGGCCCACGACCAGCGCCGAGTACAGCTCCTCGTCGTCGTCGAGCCGCTCCGCGCGGTCTCCGGACAGCTCCGGCTCGTACGCCGGGAGGGGCTCGTCGGAGATCACCACGTGATCGATGCGCAGCCCGTCGTTCACGACCCCGGACGGCGCCACGGGCGCGGCGGCCGGGAGGTCCAGGTCGAGGATCACGCTGCCCTCGGCGAACTGCGGCGCGCGGGCGATGACCTCGCCGTCCCTGCCGACGACGATCGAGTCCCCGTCGAAGACCAGCTCGTCCTGGCCGCCGGTCATGGCCAGGTACGCCGTCGTGCAGCCGGCCTCCTGGGCCCGCTTGCGGACCAGGTCCAGCCGGGTGTCGTCCTTGTCGCGCTCGTACGGTGAGGCGTTGACCGACAGCAGCAGCCCGGCCCCGGCGGCCCGCGCGGCCGGCACCCGGCCGCCGTCCTGCCAGAGGTCCTCGCAGATCGCGAGCGCCACGTCGATGCCGTGCACCCGCACGACCGGCATCGAGTCGCCCGGCACGAAGTACCGGAACTCGTCGAAGACGCCGTAGTTGGGCAGGTGGTGCTTGGCGAAGTTCAGCGCGACCCGGCCGCGGTGCAGCACGGCGGCGGCGTTGCGCGGGGACCCCGCGGGCTGCCCGTAGCGCGCCGCGGGGTGCTCCGAGCGGTCGAGGTAGCCGACGACGACCGGGATCTCCCCGAAGCCCTCGTCGGCGAGGCGGACGGCGAGCGTGCGCAGCGCCGTCCGGGAGGCCTCGACGAAGGACGACCGCAGGGCCAGGTCCTCGACGGGATAGCCGGTCAGCACCATCTCGGGGAACGCCACCAGGTGGGCGCCCTGCTCGGCGGCGTGCCGGGTCCAGTGGACGATCGACCCGGAGTTGCCGTCGAGGTCTCCGACGGTCGCGTCGATCTGATTGAGTGCGAGACGTAGTTGAGGCACCCGGCCAGTGTAATCGTCTGACTGACGCGATGTCCTGGTGTCACCCCGCCCGGACGCGGCGGACCGCCTCCGGACGGGGTGGGCGCGGCGGCTCAGCGCAGGTAGCCGAGGACCGTCATCATCCCCGATTCGGCGTGGTAGACGTTGTGGCAGTGGAGCATCCACAGGCCGGGGTTGTCCGCGTCCAGGTCCACCGTGAGCGAGCGCCCGGGCAGCACGGCCGCGGTGTCCTTGCGCGCGCCGAGTGCCTCTCCGGCCAGGGCGAACGTGTGGCCGTGCAGATGGATCGGGTGCCACATCGGCGTGCGGTTGGTGAAGACCAGCCGCACCCGCTCACCGGCCTTGACGGGGTGCCGCACCGCCGGGTCGTAGGGCGTGCCGTCGAAGGCCCAGTCGTAGGCGTCCATGGAGCCCGTGAGCGTCATGCGCACGGTCCTGTCCGGCTCGCGCTGCGCCAGGGCCACCCCGTCGTCCGGTGCCAGCCGGTCGGGTGTGACCAGTTCGCCGTCCAGCTCCGCGGGCCGCACCGTGGCGGCCGGAACCGCTCCCGTACCCGTCTTCAGCACGGCCAGCGCCGACGCGTCCTTGCCCTCGGCGAGCGCCGTCAGCGGGAACACCCCGTCCCCCGCGGTCACCAGCACGTCGTACCGCTCGCCCATCGCCAGCAGCAGGGCGTCGGTCTCGGTGTGCCGTACCGGGAAGCCGTCCGTGTGGGTCACGGTCATCCGGTGGCCCCCGAGCGCCAGCCGGAAGGCGGTGTCCCCGCCGGCGTTGATGACGCGCAGCCGGATGCGGTCGCCGGGGCGGGCCTCGAAGACCGAAGGGTCGCTCGCCCTGCGGCCGTTGACCAGGTAGTGCGGGTAGGCGACATCGCCCGCGTGACCGCCGAGCAGGTCGCTGCTCGCGCCGGTCATGAGCCGCGAGGGGGTGTCGCCGTCGGCGGCGGCCGCACGCCGGCGTGCCGTGTGGCCGGCCGCGCCGTGGCTGGAGGCCCGGCCCTTGTTGAGCTCGCTCAGGACCGCGTCGGGGGTGGAGCCCTCCACCCCGTCGAGCCAGTCGTCGAGGACGACGATCCACTCCTTGTCGTAGGCGAGCGGCTCCTTCGGGTCGTCGACGATCAGCGGCGCGTACAGCCCGCGGTCCAGCTGGACACCCGAGTGCGGGTGGACCCAGTAGGTCCCGGGGTGGGTGACCGCGAACCGGTAGGTGAAGTCGGCGCCCGCCTCGACCGACGGCTGGGTCAGCGCCGGTACGCCGTCCATGTCGTTGCGCAGGGCGAGGCCGTGCCAGTGCATCGTGGTGGCCTGCGGCAGGTGGTTGGCCAGGGCGAGTTCCAGGGTGTCGCCCGCCGTGACCCGGATCGCCTCGCCCGGCAGCCGGTCCCCGTACGCCCAGCTGGGCACCGTGAGGCCGCCGCCCAGTTCGAGGCGGGACGCGTTGGCGGTGAGCGAGACCTTCCGCAGGGGTCCGGCACCCCGCCGGGTCTCGGCGTCCGCCACCTCGGGCCCGTCGGGCGTGACGTACTGGTCGGCGGCTCGGGCGGAGGAGGGCTCGTGGTGGGTGGCGGCGTAGGCGGCCCCGGGGGCGGCGGCCCGGGAGATGAGGCCTGCTGTCCCGGCCAGGGCGACACCGGCGCCGAGCACGGCGCGGCGAGTGGGCATTTCAGACATATTGCGCACCGTACCCCTGGCCGGTACAGGGGTACGGCCCCGACACCCGGCAGCCCGGTGCCCCCTCACGCGGGGGAGGGGGCACCGGGGCCGGACGGGGCGGGGATCGAGGGGGTGGCGGCGCGCGGCGTACGGGCGGCCGGGGTGCGGCCGGGTCACGGTGCCGCGTCGTGCGGCGGTCAGGCGCGGGAGTAGACCTTCTCCGCCCAGCCCGCGACCTGCTCGTCCGAGAGGTGGAGGGCGAGGTCGGCCTCGCTGATCATGCCGATCAGCTTCTTGTTCTCGATCACCGGGAGCCGGCGGATCCGGTGTCCCTGCATCTCCTCCAGCACCGCGCCGACGTCCGCCGTCGACTCGATCCAGCGCGGAGTGCCGTCGCAGAGCTCGCCCGCCGTCACCATCGACGGATCGTGCCCCGACGCCACGCACCTGATCACGATGTCGCGATCGGTGATGATCCCGACCATGCGGTCCTGCTCGCCGTCGGCGGAGACCGGGAGCGCCCCCACCTCGTGGTCCCGCATCAGCTGCGCGGCACGGTCGAGCGTCTCGTGGGCGGGGATCCAGTGGGCCCCGGTGTGCATGATGTCCTTGGCCGTGGTCATGGGCTTGCCTCCTGCGTGCCGGTGGGCACTGCTCTACGGCCCCGAGTCCTTCCATCGTCACGGGCCCGCCCGGCGTACGCGAGTGCTGTCACCCGTTCGGGCGTACGCCGGGCCGGTCCCGTGCCCCGGGGGCGCGGCTTCAGGGGCGGGGTGCCGCCCCGCGCGCGGCGAGCATGTCCGCCATCAGGTCCAGCTCGGACCGCTGGGCCTCGACCATGCCCTGGGCGAGCCGCTTCTCCACCGGCACGGTGCACCGCTCGGCGCAGCCGCGGGCCATCGCGACGCCGCCCTCGTGGTGGTCGGTCATCAGCTGGAGGAAGAGGATCTCCGCCTGCTCGCCGCGGGCCGCGCGCAGCCGGTTCAGCTCGGTCCTGGTCGCCATGCCGGGCATGAGGGCCCCGTCGCTATCCGTGCCCCCGGATCCCTCCATGCCGTCCATGCCGGCCTTGCCGTTCATGGACGCCATGTCGTGGCCGCTGTGGGCGTCGGGCATCCAGCCCATCGGGCCCTGGCCGTCGGGGGCCGTCTTCGGCAGCTCCCACAGGTCCAGCCAGCCGAGCAGCATGCCCCGCTGGTTGGCCTGCGTGTTGGCGATGTCGTACGCGAGACGCCGTACGTCGTCGTCCCGCGTCACGTCCCGCACGATGAAGGACATCTCCACGGCCTGCTGGTGGTGGACGGCCATGTCCCGCGCGAAGCCGGCGTCCGCGGACTCCGCCGAGGGCGTACGGGGCGCGGGGGCAGCCCCGTCACCCCGCGCGGACGCGACCGTCGCCGCACCCGCGAACAGCAGGGCCAGGGCCACGGCGGAGCCCGTCGCCCACCGGGTGCGCCGGCTCAGGGACGGGCTCACCCGTCGATCCCGCCGGTGCAGGGCGCGCCCGGCTCGGGCGTCTGCGCGCCCTGGACGTACCTCGCGAAGAAACGGGCCACCCGCGGGTCGTCGGCGCTGTCCACCGTGACCTGCTTGCCCCAGGCGCTGAGCATGATCGCCCCGTCCTGTCCCTCGTACGGGGACATCAGGGAGTACGGGGTGCTCTTCACGCGTGACGCGAGCCGGCCGACGTCGTCCCCGGACGCCTTGCCGCTGTGCGTCACCCAGACCGCACCGTGTTCCAGGGCGTGCACGGCGTTGACGTTGGGGACGGCTTTTTCGTATACGACGCCGTCGCAGTTCAGCCAGGCCGGATTGTGGTTCCCGCCCACCGGGGGCTCCATCGGGTACGTCACCTCGGTGGTGACGTGGTCGCGCGTCAGCTTCGTCACGTCCCACGTCTTCTCGCCCTCGATCGGCTCCGCGGCGAGCTTCTTCCTGTCCTCCTCGGTCTGCTTCGCGTCCTGGGCCCGGCTCTCCCCGGTCCTCTCCTTCGCCTCGGACTTCTCCAGGAGCATGTACGAACCGAAACCGAGCAGACCGGCGACGACGACGGCGCTCAGGCCTATGGCGACGACCCGGTTGCGGCGGTCGCGCGCACGGTCGGCACTGCGCATCTGCTCTATGCGGTTCCTGCGGTCGAAGCTCATGTCGTCGGGTCCTTCTGCCATGGGTCGGGAGGGACGGGAGCGAAGCGGCGGATCCGGTGTGCGCGGGGCCGTGGGAGGGCCCTCGCCACCCGTGCACACCATGGGCGCCGATCGTAGTGGGTGGCCGCGTGCTCTCTCTCACACCATGTGCGTAATCTGGGTGAAATCCCGGGTCGTGATACTGAGGTGTCCCCCTACCCCGGGGCGGTGGTGAACGGACCGTCTGAACTGCAAGGATGTGGCTATGGACAAGCAGCAGGAATTCGTCCTCAGGACCCTTGAGGAGCGCGACATCCGCTTCGTACGGCTGTGGTTCACCGATGTCCTCGGTTACCTCAAGTCCGTCGCCGTGGCCCCCGCCGAACTGGAGCAGGCCTTCGACGAGGGCATCGGCTTCGACGGCTCCGCGATCGAGGGCTTCGCCCGTGTATACGAATCGGACATGATCGCGAAGCCTGACCCCGGCACGTTCCAGATCCTTCCGTGGCGCGCGGAGGCCCCCGGCACGGCGCGGATGTTCTGCGACATCCTGATGCCGGACGGTTCGCCCTCCTTCGCGGACCCGCGCTTCGTCCTCAAGCGCATCCTCGCGAAGACCTCCGACCTGGGCTTCACCTTCTACACCCACCCGGAGATCGAGTTCTTCCTGCTGAAGAACAAGCCGGTCGACGGCAGCCGCCCCACCCCGGCCGACAGCTCCGGCTACTTCGACCACACCCCGCAGAACGTCGGCATGGACTTCCGCCGCCAGGCGATCACCATGCTCGAATCCATGGGCATCTCGGTCGAGTTCAGCCACCACGAGGGCGCGCCCGGCCAGCAGGAGATCGACCTCCGCTACGCCGACGCGCTCTCCACCGCCGACAACATCATGACCTTCCGCCTGGTCATGAAGCAGGTCGCGCTGGAGCAGGGCGTGCAGGCCACCTTCATGCCGAAGCCGTTCTCGGAGTACCCGGGCTCGGGCATGCACACCCACCTCTCCCTCTTCGAGGGCGACCGCAACGCCTTCTACGAGTCGGGCGCCGAGTACCAGCTCTCCAAGGTCGGCCGGTCCTTCATCGCGGGCCTCCTGAAGCACGCCGCGGAGATCTCCGCCGTCACCAACCAGTGGGTCAACTCGTACAAGCGCATCTGGGGCGGCTCCAGCCGCTCCGCGGGCGCCGGCGGCGAGGCCCCCTCGTACATCTGCTGGGGCCACAACAACCGCTCCGCGCTGATCCGCGTCCCGATGTACAAGCCCGGCAAGACCGGCTCGGCCCGCGTCGAGGTCCGCTCCATCGACTCCGGCGCCAACCCCTACCTGACGTACGCGGTCCTGCTCGCGGCGGGCCTCAAGGGCATCGAGGAGGGCTACGAACTCCCGGCCGGCGCCGACGACGACGTCTGGGCCCTCTCCGACTCGGAGCGCCGCGCGATGGGCATCGAACCGCTCCCGCAGAACCTGGGCGAGGCCATCTCGCTGATGGAGAAGAGCGAACTGGTCGCCGAGACGCTGGGCGAGCACGTCTTCGACTTCTTCCTGCGCAACAAGAAGCAGGAGTGGGAGGAGTACCGCAGCGAGGTCACGGCCTTCGAGCTGAAGAACCTGCTGCCGGTGCTGTAGGCGCGGGTCAGAAGCGCAGAAGACGCAAAGCGGGCGCGGGGCGTGTACGTCGCGTGCGGCTGCCCGGCCCCGCATCCCCGTCGCCGCGACGACGCACAGGGGCGGGCCCACGCGCGTCACGCGTGGGCCCGCCCTCGTCCGCGCCCGGATCAGCTCGGCTGGTCGCCGGTGTAGCGGTAGATGCCGCCTGCCGAGTTGACGTGCCAGACGGTGCCGTCGGCCGCTACGCCGATGTCGACGGCCTTGCCGGGGATACCGACCCAGGGGTTGGTGTCGTGGCCGGTGTAGCGGTACATCTGGCCCAGGGAGTTGACGCCCCAGACGTGGGTCCTGGACCCGACGGAGATGCGGGTCAGGCCGCCGGGGACGGCGACCCAGTCGGTGGAGCCCTGGTCGCCGGTGTAGCGGTAGATGCCGCCTGCCGAGTTGACGTGCCAGACGGTGCCGTCGGCCGCTACGCCGATGTCGACGGCCTTGCCGGGGATTA
>NZ_JBHVQX010000030.1:51462-92649 GCF_042886395.1 Streptomyces sp. NPDC058008
TACCGACCCAGGGGTTGGTGTCGTGGCCGGTGTAGCGGTACATCTGGCCCAGGGAGTTGACGCCCCAGACGTGGGTCCTGGACCCGACGGAGATTGAAGTGAGACCACCGGAGACGTTCTTCCAGTCAGCCATTTTCCTGTCCCCTTACCTCGAACCTTGCGAGGGGAATCCTGCTGCCGGGAAGGACCGGTGAAACGGCCCGGTGTGCCGGCCGGCCTGGGAACCGATCCGAAAAGTCGCCGTTTGGTTTCCTGTGCTCCTCGCAACGCTGGGCCCGTGGTCCGTAGGTCTCACCGCGAGTAGGCCGGATCGTCCGTAACCCACAAGGGGAGGGGAGGGGGCGCGCCCGGAGCGAGACCTGAACCCCGCGCGTGCCCGCGGGTGTTGTCCACCCCTGGACGGTCCCGTGGGGGGGAGCGGTGCCGGGGTGGCCGGTCCTGACGGTTCCGTGGATCCCGGCCGGGCGCGGCGACACGGCGCGGGGACCGGCGCGGCGATGGTGTCCGGCGTGGGAGCGTGGGTGCGGGACCGGAGCGCCGCCGCCCCGGAGGCCGTCGGCGGACCGGCACGGGGCGCAGCGAGGAGGTACCGGGTGGCCGACGTACGCCGGATCGAGCCGCTGACGGCGGGCGAACCCGCGCCGGAGCGTGTCTGGTACACGTCCTACGGCTCCAACACGCACCTGGGCCGGCTCGCCTGCTACATCGGGGGTGGCAGACCGCCCGGGGCCGGCCGGGTGTATCCGGGGTGCCGGGACCGGCGCCCGCCCGCCCGGTCCGTGCCCGTGGAGCTCCCGGGTGCCCTCTACTTCGCGACCCGGTCGCCGGTCTGGGGCGGCGGACGGGCCTTCTACGACCCCGGGTGCGGAGGACGGGTGTACGCCCGCGCCCACCTCGTCACGGCCTCGCAGTTCGCGGACATCGCCGTCCAGGAGATGTACGGGGAACCGGGTGAGGACCTGGACCTCGGCGAGGTCCTGGAATCGGGCGTGGCCAGGCTGGGAAGCGGCCGTTACGAGACCCTGGTCTGCCCGGGGCGGCTGGACGGGCTGCCCGTCCTGACCTTCACCGCCCCGTGGAGGGCGGACGAGGTGGAACCGGTACCGCCGTCGCCCGCCTATCTGCGCCTGATCGCCTCCGGCCTGGTGGACGCGGGCGCCTGGGACGCGGCCGAGGTGGCCGCCTACCTGGCGTCGGCGCGCGGCGTCGGCGGCCGGTGGTCCCGGCAGGCGGTCCGGGAACTGCTCGGGACCTGACCGGGGGGACGGGAAGCGGTGCGGACGCCACCGTGGCCCGCTCCCGTGCGCTCATTCGCCCCGGGTGACCCGCGGGGCGTCCGGGGCCACGTCGGGAGCGGGCGCCCGCGCGGTGTGCACCTCCGGCGACGCACCGCGGCGGGTACCGATGGCCGGGGCGAGGAAGACCGCCGCGGCCACGAACGCCAGCACGACGATCATGGCGGAGCGCAGCCCGTAGTGGTCGCCGAGGAAGCCGAGGCCGGGGGGCCCGACGAGGAAGGCGATGTAACCGATCATCGCGACCAGGCTGACGCGGGCCGCCGGGTCGGGGCCCGAGTCGCCCGCCGCGGACAGCGCGACGGGAAAGCCGAGCGAGGCCCCGAGGCCCCAGAACAGCACGGCGGCGCCCGCGAGTACGGGGGAGTCGGCGAAGATCACGAGCGTGAGTCCGAGGGCCGCGGACAGTGCGCTGGCGCGGACGACGGGAGCCCGGCCGAAGCGGTCGATGAAGAAGCCCCCGCCGAAACGGCCGATCGTCATGGCGGCGGCGAAGCCCGCGTACACGGCCGATCCCAGCGCCGGGTCCACGCCGTGGCCGTCGACCATGAGCAGCGGAAGCCAGTCGTTGGCCGCGCCCTCCGCCAGGGCCATGGCGAGGATGATCCCGCCGATCAGCAGCAGCCGCCCGTCCTTCCAGACCGCGGCCCGGGGCGCCGCCGAGCCGCCGTCCGCCGGGCTGAGCCCCTTGGTCCTGCCGACCGACGCGGGGATGGCGCGGAAGGCGTGGAGGAACATCCCGGCGGCGATGACGGCTATCGCGCCCAGGTGCCACTGCACCGGGAACTCGATGGCGGTGAACAGGATGCCGACCGCGGCCCCCACGACCGTGCCGAGGCTGAAGAAGCCGTGCAGCGTGGGCAGTACCGTCCGGCCGAGGATCTGTTCGACCTCGGCGCCGTCGATGTTGACCGCGACCTCACTGCCGCCCATCCCGGCGCCGAAGAGGAACAGCCCGGCCGTGACGGTGGGCGCGGAGGAGAGCAGGGCCCCGCAGCCGATCACCACCATGCTGATGATCACCAGCACCGTCCCCACACCCATGACCGGCCGGGTGCCGAACCGTGCCACCAGGGCCCCTGAGCTCAGGATGCCGAGCATGGAGCCGACCGACAGGCCGAACAGGACGAGCCCCATCTGGGCGGTGGAGGCGCCCAGTTGGTCCCTGATGTCAGGCGTCCGTGTCACCCAGGACGAGATCGACAAGCCGGGCAGGAGGAAGAAGAGGAACAACGCCGTTCGGCGGCGACGGGTGGCCAGGTCCATCAGGCACGTCTTTCAGGAGGATGCGGCGGGGTGGACTCCACCCCGGGCTCGATATGTACGAACGTACACTCTCGATCAGGGCAGAGGAAGTGTGTTCCGCGGGGCCGTGGAGGCACGGAACGCCAGGTCCCGGCCCGATGCGGGAGATCCGCCACGGGCCGGCCGTGCCCCCCGTGGTGGCGGCCCGTGGACGCCTGCGGCCCGGCCCGTCGCCCGGCCCGGCCGCCCGCTGCGCACCGGCCTCGGCGAGGTGCGCGTACGGTCGTACGTCCGCTGCCCGCCGGCCTGTGCGTCCCACCCGGGCGCCGCTGCCCGCCGGCCCCGGGTGGAGCACGCGTACAGCGCCCGACGCGAGCTACCCGCCGGCCCCCAGGTGGGACACGCGTGCGGCCCTGCGCCCGCCGGCTGCCGCACTCCGCCCGCCGGCCCCCCAGGTGGGACACGCGTGCGGCCCTGCGCCCGCTGGCCGCCTCACTCCGCCCGCCGCCCGTCGGCCTTCGGGCGAGGTGCCGCGTACGGGTTGCGCCCGCTGCCCGGGGGCCGCTGCCCACCGGCCCCCGGGCGGAGTGTCCGAACGGTGAGGCGGGCGCCGTCGTTCCGGTAGTGTGACCCCTCCCGAGACCGGGACCGACCCAGGAGGTGAGACCCATTACCGCTTCAGCAGGCTGGGCGCTCGCCCCTCGCCGTCGTCCGGCCCGTCGGGCCTGAGCGACCGCGGAGCGCCCATCGGTCACCCCGAAAGGCTCCGCACCGTGCAGGAATTCGCCCCACCGCTCACCTTCGCCACGCTCGTCACCAGGCTCCGTGCCGCCGGCTGTGTCTTCGCCGAGGACGAGGCCGGACTCCTCCTCTCCACGGCGGCCGACCCCGCCGGACTCGCGGCCATGCTGGAACGCCGCGTCGCCGGCCTGCCGCTGGAACACGTGCTCGGCTGGGCCGAGTTCTGCGGGCTGCGGATCGACGCGGACCCCGGGGTCTTCGTGCCCCGGCGGCGTACGGAGTTCCTCGTCCGGCAGGCCGTGGCGCTCGCGCCCGAGAGGGCCGTCGTGGTCGACCTCTGCTGCGGTACCGGGGCGCTCGGCCGCGCCCTCGCGTCGTCGCTGCCCGGAGTGGAACTGCACGCCACCGACGTGGAACCCGCCGCCGTGCGCTGTGCCCGGCGCAATGTGGGCGGGCTCGGCACGGTCTACGAGGGCGACCTCTTCGCACCCCTGCCCGGCGTGCTGCGCGGGCGGGTGGACGTCCTGCTGGCCAACGTCCCGTACGTACCGACCGAGGACGTCGGGCTCCTGCCCGCCGAGGCGCGCATCCACGAGCCGCGCGTCGCGCTCGACGGGGGCGACGACGGGCTCGACGTGATGCGGCGCGTCGTCGCGGAGGCACCCCGGTGGCTGGCCCCGGGCGGCAGCCTGCTGGTCGAGACGAGCGAACGGCAGGCGGCGCGGGCCGAGGAGACGGTGGGGAGCAGCGGGCTGGTCGCACGGGTCGTCGTCTCCGACGAGCTGTACGCCACCGTCGTCGTCGGGACCAGACCCCGGTGACCGGGGCCGGGGGAGCGCGGCCGCGGACGCCGCCCGGCCGAAGGCCCGCCGCGAGGACGCGGACCGGCGGACCGCCGCTCGGGCGAAGGGCCGGCGCGTCCGCCGTCACGGGGCCCGCCCCGGCACCGGATCCGCCGGCGCGGGGCTAGGCTCGAAGGGCGGATATGTGGGATCGGCGGGCAGGAGACACGGGATGACGACGGTGCCGGGACGCAGGAGCAGTACGTTCACCCGACTGCTCCGGCACGGCTTCACCGATCCGTCGGCCGCCGAACGGCTGCTGGATCTGCCCGAGCTCTCCTCCGTACGGGCGGACCCCGTGCTGTTCGAAGCCCTCGGGGCGACGGCCGACCCCGACCTGGCCCTGAACGGCCTCGTGCGGCTCGTGGAGGCCGAGGAGGCCGGCGAACGGCAGATCCTGCTGGACACGCTCGTCACCGCCAAACCGCTGCGGGACCGGCTCCTGGGCGCCCTCGGCGCCTCCGAGGCACTCGGGGACCACCTGGCGCGGCATCCACGGGACTGGCAGGTGCTGGTCACCTACGAGGCCACCGATCTGCACCCCGGGGTCCCCGAGTTCGAGACCATGCTCAGCGACGCCGTCGACCCCGACTCGCTGCGCGTCGCCTACCGCAGGTCCCTGCTGTCGATAGCGGCACGGGACGTGTGCGGGACGACGGACGTCGCCGAGGTCGCCGCCGAGCTCGCCGACCTCGCGACGGCCACCCTGCGGGCGGCGCTCGCCATCGCCCGCGCCGACGCGCCCTCCGACGCCGCCCAGTGCCGGATCGCCGTCATCGCCATGGGCAAGTGCGGCGGACACGAACTGAACTACGTGTCCGACGTGGACGTGATCTTCGTCGGCGAGCCGATCGACGGCGCGGAGGAGAGCGGCGCCATGCAGGCCGCCACCCGGCTGGTCGCCCACATGATGCGGATCTGCTCGGACACCACCGTCGAGGGCACGATCTGGCCCGTGGACGCCAACCTGCGCCCCGAGGGCCGCAACGGGCCACTGGTACGGACCCTGTCCTCGCACCTCGCCTACTACCAGCGCTGGGCCAAGACCTGGGAGTTCCAGGCACTGCTCAAGGCCCGGCCCGTCGCCGGCGACCCCGAACTGGGCGCGGAGTACGTCGAGGCCCTGTCGCCGCTGGTGTGGCACGCCGCCGACCGGGAGAACTTCGTCGGCGACGTGCAGAAGATGCGCCGCCGCGTCGTCGACAACATCCCCGTCGACCGTGTCGACCGGGAGCTCAAGCTCGGCCCCGGCGGGCTCCGCGACGTCGAGTTCGCCGTCCAGCTGCTCCAGCTCGTCCACGGCCGCAGCGACAGCACCCTGCACGTCGGCTCCACCCTGGAGGCCCTGCGGGCCCTCGCCGACGGCGGGTACGTCGGGCGGGCGGACGCCGCGCAACTGGACGAGGCGTACCGCTTCCTGCGCGCCATGGAGCACCGCATCCAGCTCTACCGGCTGCGCCGCACCCATCTGGTCCCCGAGGACGAGGCCGACCTGCGCAGGCTCGGCCGTTCCCTCGGGCTGCGCACGGACCCCGTCGCCGAGCTCAACAGGGCGTGGCGGCGGCACGCCTCCGTCGTGCGGCGGCTGCACGAGAAGCTGTTCTACCGGCCGCTCCTGGACGCCGTCGCCCAGCTCGCGCCCGGCGAGAGCAGGCTCAGCGCCAAGGCCGCCGGAGTCCGTCTGGAGGCCCTCGGCTACGCCGATCCCGCCGCGGCGCTGCGGCACCTGGAGGCCCTGTCGTCGGGCGTCTCCCGCAAGGCCGCGATCCAGCGCACCCTGCTGCCGGTGCTGCTCGGCTGGTTCGCGGACTCCGCCGATCCGGACGCCGGGCTCCTCGGCTTCCGGCAGGTGTCGGACGCGCTCGGCAAGACCCCGTGGTATCTGCGGCTCCTGCGGGACGAGGGCGCCGCGGCCGAGAACCTCGCCCGGGTCCTGTCCGCCGGCCGGCTCGCCCCCGACCTGCTGATGCGCGCCCCGGAGGCCGTCGCCATCCTCGGCGACCCCGAAGGGCTGAAGCCGCGCAGCCGCGGCCACCTGGAGCAGGAGGTGCTCGCCGCGGTCGGCCGGGCCCCGGGGGCCGAGGCGGCCGTCGCGGTGGCACGCGGGGTGCGGCGGCGAGAACTGTTCCGCACGACCGCGGCCGACATCATCGGGTCCTACGGCACCGAGGACAACCCCGCCGAGACGGATCCCGGAGCCCTGGTCGACCGGGTCGGCTCCGCGGTCACCGACCTGAACGCCGCCACGCTCTCCGGGGCGCTGCGCGCCGCCGTCCGCGAACGGTGGGGCAACACCCTGCCGACCCGGTTCGCCGTCATCGGCATGGGCCGCTTCGGCGGTCACGAGCTGGGATACGGCTCGGACGCGGACGTCCTGTTCGTCCACGAGCCCCGCGAAGGGGTCGGCGACGAGGAGGCGGCCCGCGCCGCCAACGCCGTCGTCACGGAGATGCGCAGACTGCTGGAGCTGCCCACCGCGGACCCGCCGCTGCTCATCGACGCCGACCTGCGGCCGGAGGGCAAGACCGGGCCCATGGCGCGGACCCTGAAGTCCTACGGTGCGTACTACCGGCGCTGGTCGCTCGTCTGGGAGAGCCAGGCGCTGCTGCGCGCCGAGCCGATGGCCGGCGACGAGGAGCTGGGCCGCGCCTTCGTCGAGCTCATCGACCCGCTGCGCTACCCGACGGAGGGGCTGGGGGAGGAGGCGGTCCGGGAGATCCGGCGGCTCAAGGCGCGCATGGAGTCCGAGCGCATGCCGCGCGGCGCCGACCCGACGCTCCACACCAAGCTGGGCCGGGGCGGGCTGAGCGACGTCGAGTGGACCGTGCAGCTGATGCAGATGCAGCACGCGTGGCAGGAACCCGGGCTGCGGACCACCCGGACGAGGCAGGCGCTGGCGGCGGCGTGCGCGGCGGGACTGATCCCGGCCGAGGAGGCACAGACGCTGGACGAGGCGTGGGTGCTGGCCTCCCGGGTGCGCAACGCGGTGATGCTGGTGCGGGGACGGCCCGGCGACACGTTCCCCTCGAACCCGCGTGAGCTGACGGCGGTCGGCCGGTACCTCGGCTACGAGCCCGGGCACGTGGGCGACATGCTGGACGACTACCGGCGGATCACCAGGCGGGCACGGGCCGTGGTGGAGGAGAGGTTCTACGGCGCCGCCGGATGAGGGTCCCGCCCCTGCTCCCGGGGCGGGAATGGGGACGGGGCGCGGGCGGGGCGGTGTGCCGTGGTCCTCAGCCGCCCGGTGGCGGGCCCTGCGCGCCGGATCCGGACGCGCCCGCCGGTGACGCCTCGGGCCGGGGCCGTGGCTCCGGTGCCCGGGCGGGTGGTCTGCGCACGGCGCGCAGACGGCCCGGGCGGCGGCGCTCCAGCTGTTTCGGGAGGCGGTGCGGCAGCGCCCCGTACCAGGCGTAGGAGACCGCGATGCCGAACGCGAGGCAGGCCATCCCGCCCACCGCGTCCAGCCAGAAGTGGTTCGCCGTCGCCACGATCACGACCAGGGTGGCCACGGGGTACAGCGCGCCCAGGATCCGCGCCCAGGGCGCCTTGGCCAGCGCGCAGACCGTCAGACCGCACCACAGGGACCAGCCGATGTGCATGGACGGCATGGCCGCGTACTGGTTCGACATGTGCTTGAAGTTGCCCGAGGCCATCGAGCCCCACGTCTCGTGCAGCATCACCGTGTCCACGAAGCCCCCGCCGTGCATCAGGCGGGGCGGGGCGAGCGGGAAGACGTAGTAGCCGAGCAGGGCCACCGCCGTGGTGGCGAAGAGGGCCAGGCGGGCGGCCCCGTAGCGGCCCGGATGCCTGCGGAACAGCCAGACGAGCACGCTGATGGTCACGATGAAGTGCAGCGTCGCGTAGTAGTAGTTCATCGACACGATCAGCCATGTCACCGAATTGACCGCGTGGTTGACCGCCCGCTCGAAACCGAGCCCCAGGGTCTGCTCGAAGGACCAGACCCGGTCGGCGTTCAGCAGGGCCGCGGCCTTCTGCTCGGGAACGGCGTTGCGCACCAGCGAGTAGAGCCAGTAACTGACCGCGATGAGCAGGATCTCGAACCACAGACGCGGGCGGCGCGGGGACCGCAGCGAGCTGAGGGAGAGGCGGTCGCGCACACGTGCCGGGGTGATCGCCCTCGTGGAACCGGACACCGTCCCTCCGTCCGCGACGGGTGCCGGGGTGGCCGCCGTGCGGTCTTCCTGTGTGGTCACGTGCGATTCACCCATAGGCGCAGAGTCTGCCAGATACGTCCCCGTCTGCCCGATGATCCTCCGGTCGGGTCCCGGTCGCACATCCAGCACGTCACCGACGTGTTCGGGCCGCCGGGGAGGGGCCCGAGGCCGTTGAACCTCGTACGACCAGCTCGGGCATGAAGACGAACTCGCTGTGCGGGGCGGGGGTGCCGCCGATCTCCTCCAGCAGCGTGCGCACGGCGGCCTGGCCCATCGCCGTGACCGGCTGCCGGATCGTGGTCAGCGGCGGATCGGTGAACGCTATGAGGGGCGAGTCGTCGTACCCGACCACCGAGAGGTCGCGGGGGACCTCCAGCGAGAGCCTGCGGGCCGCGCGGATGGCGCCGAGCGCCATCATGTCGCTCGCGCACACCACCGCGGTGCAGCCGCGCTCCATCAGCGCCGAGGCGGCCGCCTGGCCGCCCTCCAGCGTGTACAGGGAGTGCTGGACCAGTTCCTCCACCGCGTCGGCGGTCAGACCCAGATGCTCCCGCATCGTGGCGTGGAACCCCTCGATCTTGCGGAGCACCGGCACGAAGCGCTTGGGCCCGACCGCCAGCCCGATGCGCTGATGGCCGAGAGCCACCAGGTGCGTCACCGCGAGCCGCATCGCCGCCCGGTCGTCGGGGGAGATGAAGGGGGCCTGCACCTTGGGGGAGAAGCCGTTGACCAGCACGAACGGCACGCCCTGGGCGCGCAGTTGCTCGTAGCGCTGCATGTCGGCGGAGGTGTCGGCGTGCAGTCCGGAGACGAAGATGATGCCCGAGACCCCGCGGTCCACGAGCATCTCGGTGAGCTCGTCCTCGGTGGAGCCGCCCGGCGTCTGGGTCGCCAGGACCGGCGTGTAGCCCTGCCTGGTGAGCGCCTGGCCGATGACCTGGGCCAGCGCGGGGAAGATCGGGTTCTCCAGCTCGGGCGTGATCAGGCCGACGAGACCGGCGCTGCGCCGGCGCAGCCGCACGGGGCGTTCGTAGCCGAGGACGTCGAGCGCCGCGAGGACGGATTCACGGGTGGCCGCCGCTACACCGGGCTTGCCGTTCAGGACTCGGCTGACCGTCGCTTCGCTGACCCCCGCCTGAGTTGCGATATCGGCAAGCCGTGCGGTCATGGCAATGGACTGTACCGGGCGCGTGTCGGATTGCCCACCATGCGCGGGATTCGGGCAGTCCGCCCCCGTGACCGACGGCCCACGGCCTTCGCCCGGCAACATCTTGCAAGGACTTGCGGACGCCGCGGGACGGGTGCGGTCGGATCGTCCTACCGCCGCCGGAGCGGGCCTGGCCAGGCATGGGCAGGGTGAAAGGGCTTCCGTCAAGAGGCTTGACGGCAACCTTGCGGACACGCCAATGTAACGATCAGCAGCGCTTGCAGAAATCTTCCGCAAAGTCTTTCGGTCGTCTTTCATCCTTGTTACGTTCACGTCGACCCGGCGCCGCGACGGAGCGGTACGGCAGTTGAAGGAGTTCAGATGCGACGTGGCATAACGGCCACCGCCCTGGTCGCGACCCTGGCGCTCGCGGCGACCGCCTGCGGAGGCGACGACGAGTCCGGCGGCGGCAAGAGCTCGGGCGAGCTCTCCGGCACGGTGACGTGGTGGGACACCTCGAACGTCGGCAGCGAGGACAAGGTCTTCAAGAAGATCGCCGAGGGCTTCGAGAAGGAGCACCCGAAGGTCGACGTGAAGTACGTCAACGTCCCCTTCGGTGACGCGCAGAACAAGTTCAAGAACGCGGCCCAGGCCGGTTCCGGCGCCCCCGACGTCATCCGCTCCGAGGTCGCCTGGACCCCCGAGTTCGCCGACCTCGGCTACCTCGCCCCGCTGGACGGCACCGCGGCGCTCAAGAACCAGGACGACTTCCTCAAGCAGGCCGCCGCCTCGACCAAGTACAAGGGCAAGACGTACGCGGTCCCGCAGGTCATCGACTCCATGGGCATCTTCTACAACAAGAAGATGTTCGCGGACGCGGGCGTCGAGCCGCCGGCGAAGATCGCCGACCTGAAGACCGTCGCCGAGAAGATCAAGAAGAAGACCGGCAAGACCGGTCTCTACCTGCGCGGCGACGACTCCTACTACTTCCTCTCCTTCCTCTACGGCGAGGGCGGTGACCTGGTCGACGCCGAGGCGAAGACCGTCACCGTGGACAACGCCGCGGGCGTCAAGGCGTTCGGTGTCGTGAAGGACCTCGTCGACTCCGGGACGGCGAAGACCGACGCCACGGACGGCTGGGAGAACATGATGCAGTCGTTCAAGAACGGCGACGTCGCGATGATGATCAACGGCCCCTGGGCCGTGGCCGACACGCTGACCGGCAAGGAGTTCACCGACAAGGCGAACCTCGGCATCTCCACCGTGCCGGCCGGTTCCGCCGGTCAGGGCGCCCCGCAGGGCGGCCACAACCTCGCTGTCTACGCGGGCTCCAAGAACCTCGACGCCTCCTACGCGTTCGTCGAGTACATGACCTCGGTCCAGTCCCAGGCGCAGACCGCCGGTGAGCTGAACCTGCTGCCGACCCGCACCTCCGCGTACTCCAAGAAGGAGGCCGTGGACAGCGAGATCGTGCAGTTCTTCAAGCCCGTCGTCGAGACCGCGGTCGAGCGCCCCTGGATCCCGGAGACCGGCAGCCTCTTCGCCCCGCTGAACGTCGAGTACACCAAGGTCCTCACCGGCCAGACCACGCCGGAGAAGGCCGCCAAGGCGACCGGCGACTCCTACCGCAAGCTCCTCAAGGGCTGGAAGTAACCCAGGAAGGCAGGCCGGCTGATGGCTGTCCACACCAGCCAGTCGGTGGCGAAGGCCGCGGGCGACGACGTCGCCCGCGGCCGGAGCCGCGGTACTGGTAAATCCGCTCCGCCGAGCAGGCTCCGGCGCGCCCTGTCGGTCCACTGGTACGCCTGGACCATGGTCGCCCCGGTCGTGCTCGTGATCGGCGTGATCATCGGCTATCCGCTGGTCCGCGGCATCTGGCTGTCGTTGACCGACGCCAACGAGCGCAACGTCGCCCGGTCCATCGGCGTCAACGAGATGCCCGCCACCTACGAGTTCGTGGGCCTGGACAACTACGCCGACGCCCTGACCGGCAACCAGTTCCTCGGGACGCTGGGCTGGACACTGGTGTGGACGGTCTCCTGTGTGAGCATCACCTTCTGCCTGGGCATGGCCCTCGCCAACATCCTCAACCGCAGGATCGCCGGCCGCTCCGCCTACCGCATGGCGCTGATCCTGCCCTGGGCCATCCCCGGCTTCGTGTCGGTCTTCGCCTGGCGCTTCCTCTACAACGAGAACAACGGCCTGCTGAACAAGATCCTCGGCGGCGCCGGGATCGACGGCATACCCTGGCTGAACGACCCCGCCTGGGCGAAGTTCTCCGTCATCGCCGTCAACGTCTGGCTCGGCGTGCCCTTCATGATGGTCGCCCTGCTCGGCGGGCTGCAGTCGATTCCCTCGGAGCAGTACGAGGCCGCCGAGATGGACGGCGCCACCGCCTGGCAGCGCTTCCGGCACGTCACGCTCCCCGGGCTGCGCCCGGTGTCGACCACGGTGGTCCTGCTCTCCACCATCTGGACCTTCAACATGTTCCCGGTGATCTTCCTGCTGACCCGCGGCGGACCCGGTGAGGCCACCCAGATCCTGGTCACCCAGGCGTACAAATTCTCCTTCGAGATCAGCCCGCGCGACTTCGCGCAGTCCTCCACCTGGGGCGTGCTGATCCTCGTACTCCTGATGCTCTTCGCCATGGTGTACCGGCGAGTGCTCCGCACGCAGGGAGACAACTGGTGACCACCGTTACCGCACCCCCCGCCCGCAAGGTCCGCCGGCGCGGCGACCGCTCGCCGGCCGCCTCCCTGGCCCTGCACCTCACCCTGATCGTCACCTCGGTGATCGCGGTCTTCCCGGTGCTGTGGGTCCTGCTGACCTCGCTGAAGCCCGCGAAGTACGCGTCGACCACGGACTTCTTCAAAGAGACGACGTTCGAGAACTACACGAACCTGATCAAGGACACCGAGTTCCTGAGCTGGTTCGGCAACTCCGTGATCGTCGCGGGGCTCTCCACCGTCATCGGCGTCTTCGTCTCCGCCACCACCGGCTACGCCGTCAGCCGCTTCCGCTTCCCCGGCAAGCGCGGACTGATGTGGACCCTGCTCGTCACCCAGATGTTCCCGGTGGCCGTCCTCATCGTGCCCATCTACAACATCATGTCGACCATGGGCCTGCTCAACCGGCCGGCCGGGCTCGTCATCACCTACCTCACCATCTCGGTGCCCTTCTGCGCCTGGATGATGAAGGGCTTCTTCGACACGATCCCGCGCGAGATCGACGAGTCGGGACAGGTCGACGGCCTCACCCCGTTCGGCACGTTCTGGCGGCTCGTCCTGCCGCTCGCCAAGCCCGGCCTCGCCGTCACCGCCTTCTACTCCTTCATCACCGCCTGGGGCGAAGTGGCCTACGCCTCCGCCTTCATGGTCGGTGACGAGAACCTCACGCTGGCCGGCGGACTCCAGAAGTTCGTCAACCAGTACGGGGCCCAGTGGGGCCCGATGACCGCGGCGTCCGTACTCATCGCGATCCCCGCCGCCCTGGTCTTCCTGTTCGCGCAGAAGCACCTGGTCACCGGCATGTCCGCCGGAGCCGTCAAGGGCTGACGCACCCAGTCCCCGCACGACCGCACGCACACGTCACGGCGGCGCCGGATCCCCGACCAGGTACCGGCGCCGCTCCCCACCCAGACACCCCAGGGACGACATGACCCAGCACCTCGCTGCCCCCTCCACCGGCACGTCCGACGACACCCCGGGCCACCGCACAGGCTGGTGGCAGGACGCGGTGATCTACCAGGTCTATCCACGGAGCTTCGCCGACGGCAACGGCGACGGCATGGGCGACCTCGCGGGCGTCACCGCGCGGCTCCCCTACCTCCGGGACCTCGGCGTCGACGCCGTCTGGCTCAGCCCCTTCTACGCCTCCCCGCAGGCCGACGCGGGCTACGACGTCGCCGACTACCGGGCGATCGACCCGATGTTCGGCACGCTCCTGGACGCCGACGCGCTGATCCGTGAGGCCCACGACCTGGGCCTGCGCATCATCGTGGACCTGGTGCCCAACCACTCCTCCGACCGGCACGAGTGGTTCAAGCGCGCCCTCGCCGAGGGCCCCGGCTCCGCCCTGCGCGACCGCTACCACTTCCGCGCCGGCAAGGGCGCCGACGGCGAACTCCCGCCCAACGACTGGGAGTCCATCTTCGGAGGCCCGGCCTGGACCCGGAGCACCGACCCGGACGGCACCCCGGGCGACTGGTACCTGCACCTCTTCGCACCCGAGCAGCCCGACTTCAACTGGGAGCACCCGGCCGTCGCCGACGAGTTCCGGTCCATCCTGCGCTTCTGGCTCGACATGGGTGTCGACGGCTTCCGCGTGGACGTCGCCCACGGCCTCGTCAAGGCGGAGGGCCTGCCGGACCTCGGCACGCACGACCAGCTGAAGCTGCTGGGCAGCGCGGACGACGGCCTGCCGTTCTTCGACCAGGACGGCGTGCACGCGATCTACCGCAGCTGGCGCACCATCCTCGACGAGTACCCCGGCGAGCGCATCGCGGTCGCCGAGGCGTGGACCCCCACCGTCGAGCGCACCGCCAACTACGTGCGCCCCGACGAGATGCACCAGGCCTTCAACTTCCAGTACCTGTCGACCGCCTGGGACGCCGCGGAGCTGCGCGCGGTCATCGACTCCTCGCTCGACGCGATGCGTCCGGTGGGCGCTCCCACCACCTGGGTGCTCTCCAACCACGACGTCACCCGGCACACCACCCGCTTCGCCAACCCGCCGGGCCTGGGCACCCAGATCCGCACCCCCGGCGACCCCGTGCTCGGCCTGCGCAGGGCCCGCGCGGCCACCCTGCTGATGCTGGCCCTGCCCGGCTCCGCCTACGTCTACCAGGGCGAGGAGCTGGGCCTGCCGGACGTCACCGACCTCCCCGACGAGGCCCGCCAGGACCCGTCGTACTTCCGCGCCGACGGCCAGGACGGCTTCCGCGACGGATGCCGCGTGCCGATCCCGTGGACCCGCGAGGGCAGTTCGTACGGCTTCGGCAGCGGCGGCAGCTGGCTGCCGCAGCCCGACAGCTGGGGCGCGCTCTCCGTCGAGGCGCAGACCGGCACGGAGGGCTCCACCCTGGAGCTGTACCGCGCCGCCATCGCCGCCCGCCGCGAACACCCGGGCCTCGGCGGCGGAACGGACGTCGAGTGGCTCGACGCGCCCGACGGCGTTCTCGTCCTCGGCCGCCCCGGTTTCGTCTGCACCGTCAACACGACCGGCGCCCCGGTCCGGATCGCCGCCCCGGGCACCCTGCTGCTCGCCAGCGGCCCGGTCGCCGCCGACGGCGACACGTTCGAGCTGCCCGCGGACACCACGGTGTGGTGGACGGTGTGACCGTCCCCGCACCCAGGACCGGACCGGCGCTGCGGCTCTCCGACATCGCCGGTCAGGCCACGGTCAGCGAGGCCACCGTCAGCCGGGTGCTGAACGGGAAGCCGGGCGTCGCGGACACCACGCGCCAGCGGGTGCTCGCGGCGCTCGACATCCTCGGCTACGAACGCCCCGTACGGCTGCGGCAGCGCAGCGCGGGACTGATCGGACTGGTGACACCCGAACTCGTCAACCCGATCTTCCCGGCGTTCGCCCAGTCCGTGGAGCAGGTGCTCGCCGGGCACGGCTACACGCCCGTGCTCTGCACGCAGCTGCCCGGGGGAGCCACCGAGGACGAGCTCGTCGAACAGCTCGTGGAGCGCGGCGTGGGCGGCATCGTGTTCCTGTCCGGGCTGCACGCCGACACCTCGGCCGACCCGGCGCGCTACGCGGCGCTCACCGAACGCGGTGTGCCGTTCGTCCTGATCAACGGCTACAACGAACGCATCAGCGCCCCGTTCGTATCCCCCGACGACCAGGCCGCGGTGCGGATGGCCGTCGGCCATCTCGCCGAGCTCGGGCACCGGCGGATCGGCCTGGCGATCGGGCCGCAGCGCTACGTACCCTCCCGGCGCAAGCGTGACGGCTTCGTCGAGGCGGCCGTATCGCTGCTGGACATGGACCAGGAGCAGGCCGAACGCCTCGTCTGCTCGACGCTGTTCAGCGTCGAGGGCGGCCAGGTCGCGGCCGGGGCCCTGCTCGACGCGGGCTGCACCGGCATCGTCTGCGGCAGCGACCTGATGGCGCTCGGCGTGGTCCGGGCAGCCCGGGGGAGGGGCTTCGACGTCCCCCGGGACGTCTCCGTCGTCGGCTTCGACGACTCCCAGCTCATCGCCTTCACCGACCCGCCCCTGACCACGGTCCGCCAGCCGGTGCAGGCGATGGCCGCGGCGGCGGTGGGCGCACTGCTGGAGGAGATCGCGGGAAGTCCCGTGCAGCGCACGGAGTACGTGTTCCAGCCGGAGCTGGTGGTGCGGGGGTCCACGGCGGCGGCACGGGGCGCCTGAGCGTCGCGGGAACAGGAGACGAGGGGCCGGGTCCGGAGGGGGGATCCGGCCCCTCGTCTCTCCGGGCCCGCGTCACCCCGGCGGGTCGGGCGACCGCCGGGGCCCGGACGTCGGCGACGGACCGCCCCGGCGCCCCCGGCGTGCGGTAGGTTGCCCGCCATGACCGGACTCGGACCCGTTGCCTGGCCACCTGCTCCGATACGGACCGCACGCCTCGTGCTCCGTGAGTCCGAGGCCCGGGACCGGGCGGCGTTCATCGAGCTGTTCGCGTCGCCGGAGGTGCACGCCTACCTCGGCGGCCCCCGGCCGCGCGCCGAGCTGGAGCGCGCGGTGCCCGAGGTGCCCGGCCGGCGCCCCGGCCTCTTCGTGGCCGATCTCGACGGGTCGATGGTCGGCATGGTCTCCCTCGACCGGCGCGACGCGGAACGCCCGGGGCACCTCGGCCCGGGCGCCGGGGAGGCCGAACTCGGTTACACCTTCCTGCCGGAGGCCTGGGGGCACGGATACGCCGCCGAGGCGTGCGAGGCGGCCCTCGCCTGGTTCGCCGACGCGCTGCCCGGCGAACCGGTGGTGCTCTGCACCCGGACCGCCAACGACCGCTCGATGCGCCTCGCGGCGAAGCTGGGGTTCGCGGAGGTGGAGCGGTTCGAGGAGTACGGCGCGGAACAGTGGTTCGGCACCAGGCCCCCGGCCACGCCGGGCGGTCGGGACGCGGCGGGGCCGTCCGTCCGGATCAGGCCGGGCACGCCCGGCCCGGCGGACGAACCTCAGGCGTGCGGGACGACCACGACCTGTACGTCGTCCTCGTAGACGACCCTGCCCGGATCGACGGAACTCAGCGTCAGGCACTCCACGCCGTGAGCGGCCAGGATCTCCAGATAGCCGGGGACCCGTGCGAGGAGATGCGTGGCGGAGGGCTTGAACCAGGCCGCTGCGCCGGGGTTGACCTCCTCGTCGTAGACGGCGGGATCGACGGTCGAAGGATCGGTGTACGCGGCGTCGTACCAGCTGTTGTTGGTGCGGCGGAAGGACTCCTGTTCGTCGGAGAGCCTGCCTTCCCGCGCCAGCCCGTTCACGAGCCCGAAGACCCCGGTGAAGTGGCCTCGCCCGTTCGCGTGCGGTGACTGGAACCGCACGTACGGGACCGCTTCGCTCTCACTGTCCGACAGGGGCATCGGGCTGCCGTCCTTCCATGTATCCGAGGGCCGGCGCCCGCAGGCGCGGGCGCGTGGGGGCGGGCGCCGGGACGCTCGGCGGCTCCTCCGGCGGAGGGCTTGCGGGGCATGTCTCCCCCCGCACCCGCTCGACGAGGACCGGCGGCTTCCCTGACGCGGACGCCCGGGCCGGTCTGCCTCCGACGGGCGGGCGACGCGATGCCTCTCCCCGGACGGAACCGAGCGCGCTGGTTCCCGACCGCCCACCGGCCGACGCGCCGCTGCGCCCCGCTCCACCTCGCCCGGTGAGGACGCACCGCCGGGGTGCGGCCGCAGGGACCGCCCCGCGCAGGAAGGTCCGGGCCGGACCCGGCCCCGTACGGTGACCGCCGTCACCGGGTCGCGGCGGACCGCGACCCGGTGAGCCGTGACACGGTGGCCCGCGATGCTGAAAGCTGTGAAAGAACTCGGGAAAACACCCTTCCCGACCCGACCCACCGCAACGCGCGCTTCGTCACTCACTCGGGTGACATACGCCAACTGGGCTGGATTTTCCATGCATTGCCGGGCATATGCTCACCTCGACCCCAACAGACAATGAGACGGCCCCCGCCGGGACTGGCATCCCGGGCGAGGGCCTGACCACCGAGGAAGTTAGGCCCTTCCCGATGGATACCCAGCAGGTTATCGCGCCGCCGCGCGCCCGGTCCGCCGAAACGGGCGTGATCCACAGCAACGTCCGGCACACCGCGGGCTTCACCGTCATCGGCAACCACCTCGCCCAGCACCGCGGCCTCTCGCTCGTCGCTGTGGGGCTGGCCGCGCACATCCAGTCGCTGCCCGCCGGAGCGAGGATCGGCATCAAGCGCCTCGCCGAACGCTTCCCCGAGAGCGAGACGCGCATCGCCTCCGCCCTACGGGAGCTGGAGGCGGCCGGTTACCTCCACCGCAGCCGGGTACGGCTCGCCGACGGGCGCATCGTGCCCCGCACGGTCTCCTACAACCGGCCGGGCGCGCCCGCCCCTTCCGCCGGGCCCGACAAGCCCGGCAGGTCCGAGAGCCCCGGCAGGCCCGCCGAGCCGACCAGGCTCAGCAGGCCCGAGCGCCCCGGCAGGTCCGAGAGGCCCAGCAGGCCCGAGAGCCCCAGTAGCCCCGCCGAGCCCACCAGCCCCAGCAAGCCCGACAAGCCCAGCGGGCCCGCGACACCGACCAGGCCCGTCGGCCCTCCCGCCCCTGGCGTCACGGCCGGACCCGCCCCGGAGCAGCCGACGCCCCCGCCACCTCGGCCGGACCGGGGCCATGTCCCGCCCCCTACGGCCCGTACGGCAGTGCCCGTACCGCTGCCGCAGCCGCGGGGGACCACTCCGGAGTTCCGGCGGACGGCCTCCGCGCTGCTCGCCGATCTGCGGCGTCACACGCCCCAGCTGGTGCTCTCGGAGGCGGACGTCCGTGCTCTCGTACCGGGCGTCGTCGCCTGGCTCGAACGCGATGCCCACCCGGACACCGTCCGGCATGCCCTCACCGCCGACCTCCCCGTCCCGCTCCGGCACCCCGCCAAGCTCCTCCGGCACCGCATCACGGCGCTCCTGCCACCCCCGCTCCCCGGTGCCCCGGACCTCGCGCGGCCCGCGCGCCCCGGCGTGACCGTCATCCCGCTCCAGAACTGTGACCGCTGCGACCGCGCCTTCCGCTCGCGGCACCCCGGCCACTGCCGCGACTGCCGCACGGGCCTGCCCGCAGCCGTCTGAGCCCGGACCGGAACCCGTGGCCGGGCGCGCCGCACCGCTCGCCGCGTCACCGTGGACGGCCCGGCCGGGGAAGGGGCCGGTGTGCGGGGCAGGCGGAACCGGGTAACGTTTTTCTCATGGTCCTCCAGAGGCAGATCGACGAGTGAGGGCACGACGGGCCCCCGCCGACCCCGCTCGACGCCGCCGCCCGTCCCTCCGCCGACGCATCCGCAGACCTCTTCACACCGTTACCGGGAGAACCCGTGACCGACAGCAAGAACATCAACAACCCCGTGGGCCAGGGCGGCGGCCAGCGCAAGAAGCTGTCCCGCGCCGAACGGCAGAACAACGGTCCGCACCGCAACCTCGACCGCAGGAACGCGGCCGACCGGAAGGCGGAGCTGGTACGCAAGATGCGCGAGAAGGCAGGCGCGGGGGGCGAGCAGGCGGACGACGACACCGCACAGAGCTGACGCACCGCCGCCGAAGGGCGGCACCGCACGGGGCAGGGCCCGGACCGCGACGCGCGGTTCGGGCCCTGCCGCCGTATCGAGGAGCCAGGGGTGTTGACGGAACCGCTCCAGCGGGTAGGCACCCACCTCGACGTCCTGGGCGCGGAAGCGTCCCGGGGGTAGCCGTCGGCGCCTCCGTCCCCGCGAGGCGGCCGCCCGCGCGGCCCCGGGGGGATGAGGGGTGGACCGGTCCGCACAGGAGGGGCCCGACGTCGGCCCGGGATGGGCCGGCGGGGAAGCGACGTCCGGACCCCTCCGTGGCGTGACCGGCCCGGTCGGCCGGGCGCGTGGGGTCCGGTGTACCGGCCCCCCGGCCGGCCGGGCCGGAGTCGGGATGAACTTAACAGGCCCGCAATATCTTGCGTAAGTCCTTGCAGGAAGAAATCTCCAGGATTTCGAGGATGTGAGCGGGATGTGATCGCGTCGTGTCCAGGGGGTTGACCAGGGCAGGTCAGGCTCGTACGGTCTGCTGCGCACAGGGTTTTGCATCCTTGCTGCAAGAACCTTCATGAGCCTTGAGGGCACGGCGCGTTGCCATGTGAGGCTGCTCCGCCATCCCCGCACTTCCCCCACCGCAGGAGGAACGTCATGGCACGCAGGCCCTTGTCCGGCGCGCTCGCCCTCACCCTGGGCGCCGCCGTGCTCGCCGTCCCCGCCGGGCTCGGCGCCGCCGGCCCGGCCCAGGCCGCACCGCCCGGAGAGAAGGACGTCACCGCGGTGATGTTCGAGTGGAAGTTCGCCTCCGTGGCCAAGGCGTGCACGGACAGCCTCGGCCCCGCCGGTTACGGCTTCGTCCAGGTCTCGCCGCCCCAGGAACACATCCAGGGCAGCCAGTGGTGGACCTCGTACCAGCCCGTCAGCTACAAGATCGCCGGGCGCCTCGGCGACCGTACGGCCTTCGCGAACATGGTCAGCACCTGCCACGGCGCAGGGGTCAAGGTCATCGCCGACTCCGTGATCAACCACATGTCGGCCGGGTCGGGCACCGGTACGGGCGGCTCCTCGTACACCAAGTACGACTACCCGGGCGTCTACTCGGTCAACGACATGAACGACTGCCAGTCGCCGATCAACAACTACGGCGACCGGGCCAACGTCCAGAACTGCGAGCTGGTCGGCCTCGCCGACCTGGACACCGGCGAGGAGTACGTACGCGGCCGGATAGCCGGCTACCTCAACGACCTGCTGTCCCTCGGCGTCGACGGCTTCCGCATCGACGCGGCCAAGCACATGCCGGCCACCGACCTCGCGAACATCAAGTCCCGGCTCAGCAACCCCGGCGTGTACTGGAAGCACGAGGCGATCTACGGGGCGGGCGAGGCCGTCTCGCCCTCCGAGTACCTCGGCAGCGGCGACGTCCAGGAGTTCCGCTACGCCCGCAGCCTCAAGCAGGTCTTCAACAACGAGAACCTCGCCTACCTCAAGAACTTCGGTGAGGGCTGGGGCTTCATGGAGTCGGGGAAGTCCGCCGTCTTCGTCGACAACCACGACACCGAGCGCGGCGGCGACACCCTCAACTACAAGGACGGCGCGAACTACACCCTGGCGAGCGTCTTCATGCTGGCCTACCCCTACGGCTCCCCGGACGTCCACTCCGGCTACGAGTGGTCCGACAAGGACGCCGGCCCGCCCAACGGCGGCCAGGTGAACGCCTGCTACAGCGACGGGTGGAAGTGCCAGCACGCCTGGCGCGAGATCTCCTCCATGGTCGGCTTCCGCAACGCCGCGCGCGGCCAGGCCGTCTCCAACTGGTGGGACAACGGCGGCGACCAGATCGCCTTCGGCCGGGGCTCCAAGGCGTACGTCGCCATCAACCACGAGGGCTCCTCGCTGAGCCGCACGTTCCAGACGTCGCTGCCCGCCGGTGACTACTGCGACGTCCAGTCCGGCAAGGGCGTCACCGTCAACGGCTCCGGACAGTTCACCGCCACCCTCGGCGCGAACACCGCGGTCGCCCTGCACGTCAACGCCCGCACCTGCGCCGGCGGCGGCACGACCCCCGACCCCGGCACCGGTCAGTCCGGAGCCTCCTTCGGCGTCAACGCCACCACCCAGCCCGGCCAGAACATCTACGTCACCGGCAACCAGGCCGCGCTCGGCACCTGGGCACCCGGCAGCGCCCTGAAGCTCGACCCGGCCGCCTACCCCGTCTGGAAGCTCGACGTGGCCCTGCCCGCGGGCACCGCGTTCGAGTACAAGTACCTGCGCAAGGACGCGAGCGGCAACGTCACCTGGGAGAGCGGCGCCAACCGCACCGCCACCGTCCCGTCCTCCGGAAAGGTCACGCTGACCGCCGACACCTGGCGCAGCTGAACCCCGCGCACCGGCGGGCCGGGGACGCGAGGTGAGCGCCCCCGGCCCGCACGGCCGCCGCACCGCCCGATCCCCGAAAGCCGAGGAGTACCCGCCCGTGTCCCGAACCACCCTCCGGCGGGGGGCCGTCGCCGCACTGTGCGCGGCGCTGCTCCCCGTCGTGCCGGCGGCCTCCGCGTCCGCCGCGCCCAGACCGCCGTCCCCTCCCTCGGACGCGAAACTGGCCAAGGAGCCGGCCAGGCACGACCTGACCCGCGAGCAGTTCTACTTCGTGCTGCCCGACCGGTTCGCCAACGGCGACACCTCCAACGACCGCGGCGGGCTGACCGGTTCGCGGCTGGAGACCGGCTACGACCCCACGGACAAGGGCTTCTACCAGGGCGGTGACCTCAAGGGCCTCACCCAGCGCCTCGACTACATCAAGGGGCTCGGCACCACCGCGATCTGGCTCGCCCCGATCTTCAAGAACCGGCCCGTCCAGGGCACGGGCGACAACGCCTCGGCCGGCTACCACGGCTACTGGATCACCGACTTCACCCAGGTCGACCCGCACTTCGGGACCAACGCCGACCTCACGAAGCTGATCGACAAGGCCCACGGCAAGGGCATGAAGGTCTTCTTCGACGTCATCACCAACCACACCGCCGACACCGTCGACTACGCCGAGAAGAAGTACGGCTACAAGCCCAAGGGCGCCTTCCCCTACCTCGACAAGGACGGCCGCCCCTTCGACGACACCGAGGGCATGGCCCCGGTGGACGCCGGATCCTTCCCGTACACCCCGGTGAACACCGGCAAGAAGGTCCCGGCCTGGCTCAACGACACCACGATGTACCACAACCGGGGCGACTCGACCTACGCGGGTGAATCCACCGAGTACGGCGACTTCTCCGGGCTCGACGACCTGTGGACCGAGCGGCCCGAGGTCGTCTCCGGCATGGAGAAGATCTACGAGAAGTGGGTCCGCGACTTCGACATCGACGGCTTCCGCATCGACACCGTCAAGCACGTCGACCTCGACTTCTGGACGCAGTGGGCGACCGCCCTCGACGACTACGCGGCGAAGCGCGGCCGCGACGACTTCTTCATGTTCGGCGAGGTCTACTCCGCCGACACCGCGATCACCTCGCCCTACGTGACGCGGGGCAGGCTCGACGCGACGCTCGACTTCCCCTTCCAGGAAGCGGCCCGGCAGTACGCCTCCCAGGGCGCCCCGGCCTCGAAGCTCGCCGCCGTCTACGGTGACGACTACCGCTACACCACCGACAAGGCCAACGCCTACGAGCAGGTGACCTTCCTCGGCAACCACGACATGGGCCGCATCGGCACCTTCCTCAAGCAGGACAACCCGGACGCCGGCGACGCCGAACTCCTGAACCGCGCCCGCCTCGCCAACGAACTGATGTTCCTCGGCCGCGGCAACCCGGTGATCTACTACGGCGACGAGCAGGGCTACACCGGAGCCGGCGGCGACAAGGACGCCCGCCAGACGCTCTTCGCCTCGAAGACCGCCGACTACCTCGACGACGACCAGCTGGGCACCGACCGCACGCACGCCTCCGACGCGTTCGACACCGGCCACCCGCTCTACCGCTCCATAGCGGCCCTGTCGAAGCTCACCCGCGAGCACCCGGCCCTGCGCGACGGAACCCAGACCGAGCGCTACGCGAAGGACTCCGTATACGCCTTCTCGCGCACCGGCACCGAGCGCCCGTACGAGTACGTCGTCGCCTCGAACAACTCCGCCGAGGCGAGGACGGTGCGGCTCCCCACCGAATCGGCCGGCATGGACTTCCGTACGCTGTACGGCGGTTCCGCAACGGTACGCAGCGCCGCGGACCGGAGCGTCAGGATCACGGTGCCCGCGCTGTCCAGCGTCGTCCTGCGCGCCGACAAGCCGCTCGGCACCCCCGCCACCAAGCCCTCCGTCACGCTGGAGGCCCCGGCGGCCGGAGCCACCGGCACCGTCGAGCTCACCGCCGGCGTGGACGGCGGCGGCCTGAACCGGGTCGTGTTCGCCGCCCAGACCGGCAACGGGCCGTGGGTCACGCTCGGCTCCGCCGACCACGCCCCGTACAAGGTCACCCAGCACCTGGACGACTCGGTGAAGGCCGGGACCGCGCTGCGCTACAAGGCCGTGGCCGTCGACCGGGCCGGACGCACCGCGAGCGCCCTCGCCTCGACGACCGCCGGCCAGGCCCCGCCCGCCCCGAAGCCCGTCGCCGTCCAACGCGACCAGGCGATCGTCCACTACAAGCGCGCCGACGGCGACTACGAGGGCTGGCAGCTGAAGTCCGGCGACGCGAGTGCCGACTTCATCGGCCGGGACGCCTACGGCGCCTTCGCCTGGATCGACCTTGCCGAGGGAGCCTCCTCCGTCCCGTACACGGTCGAGAGGAACGGCACCGCCGACGGCCCCGAGCGCACCGTCGACCTCGCCAGGACCGGCCAGGTCTGGATCGAGCAGGGCAAGGACGGGCAGACCGACGAGGCCCCCGAGGCCCCACCCCAGGACACCTCCAAGGCCGTCCTGCACTACCACCGCGCCGACGGAGACTACGACGGCTGGGGCCTGCACACCTGGACCGGTGCCGCCGCCCCCACGGACTGGGCCAAGCCGCTCCAGCCCGTGCGGACCGACGCCTACGGCGCCACCTTCGAGGTCCCCCTCACCGACGGCGCCACCTCACTCAGCTACATCCTCCACAAGGGCGACGAGAAGGACCTCCCGAGCGACCAGTCCCTGGACATCGCCTCCTACGGGCACGAGGTCTGGATGCTCGGCGGCAGGCCCGGCTACCTGCTGCCGCAGGCCGGCGGCGTGCCCACGCCCGACCTCACCAAGGCCGAGGCCCAGTGGATCGACGCGGACACCGTCGTCTGGAAGGTGAAGGCCACCGACGCCACCAGCCAGCAGCTCGTGTACGCGAAGAAGGGCGGCATCTCCGTCGTCGACGGCGCCCTCTCCGACGAGGGGCAGTGGCTGCGGCTCGGCGCCACGGAACTCACCGCCGCGCAGAAGGCCAAGTACCCCCACCTCGCGGGCCATCCGGCGTTCACCATCGACACCCGCGACCGTGCCCGCGTCCGCGAGTCCCTCCGGGGCCAGCTGATCGCCACCCAGCGCGCCGCCAACGGGGCCCTGCTCGCCGCGACCGGCGTACAGACCGCGGGCGTGCTCGACGAGCTGTACGGGAAGGCCGCGAGCGGCGCCGAACTCGGTCCCGTCTTCCGCAAGGGCGTCCCCGCCCTCTCCGTCTGGGCGCCCACCGCCCGCACCGTCGCGCTCGAACTCGACGGGAAGACCGTCCCGATGCGGCGCGACGACCGCACCGGCGTCTGGTCGGTCACCGGCAAGAAGTCCTGGACGGGCAAGCCCTACCGCTACGCCGTCCAGGTCTGGGCCCCCACCGTCCGGAAACTGGTCACCAACAAGGTCACCGACCCCTATTCCACCGCGCTGACCGCCGACTCCGCCCGCAGCCTCGTCGTCGACCTCGACGATCCGGAGCTCGCGCCGCGCGGCTGGTCCACGCTGAGGAAGCCCGCCGCCGTCCCGCTGCGCGACGCGCAGATCCAGGAGCTGCACGTCCGCGACTTCTCGGTCACGGACCCCACGTCGAAGCACCCCGGCGAGTACCTCGCCTTCACCGACACCCGCTCCGACGGCATGAAGCACCTCAAGGAGCTCGCCGACTCCGGGACCAGCTACGTCCACCTGCTGCCCGTCTTCGACATCGGGACCATCCCGGAGAAGAAGTCCGACCAGCGGAAGCCCGCCTGTGACCTGTCCGTCCTCGCCCCCGACTCCGAGGAGCAGCAGGCCTGCGTCATGAAGGCCGCCGCGAAGGACGGCTTCAACTGGGGCTACGACCCGCTCCACTACACCGTCCCCGAAGGCTCCTACGCCTCCGACCCCGACGGCACGAAGCGCACCACCGAGTTCCGGCAGATGGTCCAGGGCCTCAACGGCGCCGGGCTGCGCACCGTCATGGACGTCGTCTACAACCACACCGTCGCCTCCGGCCAGGACGACAAGTCCGTCCTCGACCGGATCGTCCCCGGCTACTACCAGCGGCTCCTGGAGGACGGCACCGTCGCCACCTCGACCTGCTGCGCCAACACCGCGCCCGAGAACACCATGATGGGCAAGCTCGTCGTGGACTCGGTCGTCACCTGGGCCAGGGAGTACAAGGTCGACGGCTTCCGCTTCGACCTGATGGGGCACCACCCCAAGGCCAACATCCTCGCGGTCCGCAAGGCCCTCGACGAGCTGACCGTCGCCAGGGACGGCGTCGACGGCAAGAAGATCATCCTGTACGGCGAGGGCTGGAACTTCGGCGAGATCGCCGACGACGCCCGCTTCGTCCAGGCCACCCAGAAGAACATGGCCGGCACCGGCATCGCCACCTTCTCCGACCGGGCCCGCGACGCCGTGCGCGGCGGCAGCCCCTTCGACGAGGACCCCGGCGTCCAGGGCTTCGCCTCCGGCCTCTACACCGACCCCAACACCTCGGCGGCCAACGGCACCGAGGCCGAACAGAAGGCCCGGCTGCTCCACTACCAGGACCTGATCAAGGTCGGCCTCACCGGCAACCTCGCCGACTACACCTTCACCGACACCCGGGGCCGCACGGTCAAGGGTTCGGACGTCGACTACAACGGGGCCCCCGCCGGATACGCGGCCGCGCCCGGTGACGCGCTCGCCTACGCCGACGCCCACGACAACGAAACCCTCTACGACGCCCTCGCCTTCAAGCTCCCGGCGGACACCACACCGGCCGACCGGGCCCGCATGCAGGTCGTGGCGATGGCGACCGCCGCGCTCTCCCAGGGACCGGCGCTCTCCCAGGCCGGAACGGACCTGCTCCGCTCCAAGTCGCTGGACCGCAACTCCTACGACAGCGGCGACTGGTTCAACGCGCTGCACTGGGACTGCCGCAAGGGCAACGGCTTCGGCCGGGGACTGCCGCCGGCCGCCGACAACGAGGACAAGTGGTCCTACGGCAGGCCGCTGCTGGCCTCCGCCGCGCTCAGCCCCGGATGTGCGCAGATCACCGCGACCTCCACCGCCTACCAGGACCTGCTGACGATCCGCACCACCGAGAAGGACTTCGGCCTCGCCACCACCGCGCAGGTCCAGGACACCCTGTCCTTCCCGCTCTCCGGCACGGGGGAGACCCCCGGGGTCATCACGATGCGCCTGGGCAAGCTGGTCGTCGTCCTGAACGCCACCCCGCAGACCCGGAGCCAGGCCGTCCCCGGAACGGCCGGGAAGGCGTACGCCCTGCACCCCGTCCAGGCGTCGGGAGCGGACGCCACCGTCAGGAAGTCCTCGTACGACGCGAAGAAGGGCTTCACCGTGCCGGGACGCACGGTCGCCGTGTTCGCCGCGCGCTGACACCAGCGGTCCCACCGGCCGGTCCCCGGCCCCCGGCCCCCGAGGCCCGGGGCCGGGGACCGGCCGGTCCGCGTCGCGGGTGAGTCACTTGTGCGGGCGGCGCGGCCAGGCGAAGCTGAACGCGTACACGTGCGTGCACGTCGTACACGTACCCGGACCGCACCCAGGAGCACCTGATGCCGCAGATCACCGTCGACTACTCCGCCGAGCTCGACGACAGCTTCGACCGCCGCGGCTTCGCGCTGGCCCTGCACCCCCTCGTCGCCGGGACCGTGTCCACGTCGATCCCCGCCTGCAAGACCCGGTTCATCCGGGCCGAGGACGCCGTCGTCGGTGACGCGGCCTCCGGCGACCCGGTCGTGAACGTCTCGATCGCGATGCTGCCCGGCCGGACCCCCGAGACCAAGGCACGGCTTACGGAAGCCGTTCTGGAGCTGCTGACCGGGCACATCCGGCCCGTCGAGGGACTCACCGTCCACGCCTCGGCAGAAGTACGCGACCTGGACGCGTCCTACCGCAAGGGCTGAGGCAGCCGCTGCCGCGGAACGGCCGGTGCGGCGGGCGCCAGGACATCGAGCCGGGCGAGCAGTTCGCCGAACGGGCCGTCCGCGGGCTCCTGGGAGAAGACCCGCAGCATGACGCCCGCCATCTCCTGGTCGTACGCCGCGGCCACCGCCCCCAGCGCCGCGAAGTCGTGCACCAGCTGCAACTCCAGCTCGGCACGCGGGACGCGCTGCCCGTCGAGCCAGAGCAGCGCCGTCGACTCGGCCAGCGACACCCAGGAACGGACGACGAGCTCCAGCCGGGCGGGCGGCGAGGGGACCCCCAGATGCGCGACGATCTGCTCGTACGCCGCCTGGCGCACCCCGTCGACCAGGGCGTTGGCCGTGGAGGAACCCCCGGCGGGACCGCCCCGCATCAGCGCGGCGAACCCCGGTCCGTGTTCCTCGACGAAGTCGAAGAACCGGTGCATCACCCGGATCAGCCGGGCACTCAGGGGCCCCTCGCGGGCCTCCAGGAAGCGGCCCGAGAGCTCGTCGGCGGCCCGCCCCAGCGCCGCCTCGTACAGGCTGCGCTTCCCGGGGAAGTAGTGGTAGACGAGCGGACGCGAGATGCCGGCCGCCGCCGCGATCTCGTCGATCGACACCTCGTCGGGCGAGCGGTGGCTGAACAGCTCCAGAGCCACGGCGATCAACTGGGCCCTGCGCTCGTCGACGCCCATCCTGCGCCGCACCCCGGTCGTCATGGTCAACAGCCTAACGGGGCACCCCGGATGGCCCTCCGCCGCACTCCCACCAGCCGGTTTCCCGGCGGTCCGCCGCCCACGCACCCCGCCCCGGGTCAGTGCAGCGAGCCCGCCCGGCCGCCGTCCGCCAGCAGCCCGGCCAGCCGGGGACGGACGCCCTCCGCCGCGGGCAGCGTCAGCAGCCGCCCCTCGGCCCGGCCCTCCACACCCCCGGTCGCCGTCAGGGAAGCGAACTGCCGTGAACCGGCCGCCAGTACGTACCACCGGCCGCCGTCCGACCGCCACAGCACACCCGCCAGCACCCGCGGCCGGCGTATCCCGCAGTCCGGCGAGTCCTCGGCGCGGGCCGCCACCGCCCCCGGGGCCCCCTCCCCGCCCGACAGCTCGGGCGGCGCCTGGAACTGCGCCAGCACCCTGCTGCCCGTACCCCGCCAGGTGTCCGCCCTGGTGCACAGCCACAGCGCGTCCCCCGCACCCTCGGGCAGCCGCTGCTTCGCGTACGGCCACGAGTTCACCGACCGGACACCGCTGGACCGCACCGAGGGCAGCAGACACGCCGTGCGCGCCCAGCTCTCCCGCTCCGCCCGGCCCGCCACGTCGTGCGGAGCGGACGGCGCCCCGGAGGTCAGGCGCACCGGCGTGAGCTCACCCAGGTCCGTCATCAGGCGCGCCGCACCGCCCTCACGCAGCTCCAGGGCCTGCCAGGAACGGCAGTCCGACCGGCCCCCCGCCGCCTGTGGCGCCGTCAGCGGGTCCGTCACCCCGTTGCGGTCACGCGGCAGCGGCCTGACCGGCCCGCGCGGCGCCAGCAGGTCCCGTACGCCGGCCCACCGCACCCAGGGCGCCGTGAGGTAGCGGACCCGGCCGTCGTGGCGCCGCGCCACCAGCGCGCCCGACCCCGCCGTGTCCGCCCCGTCGACCCGGGCGAAGTCCAGCGCGGCGCCCCCGGACGGATCGGCGTTGCGCGGCTCGGCGTAGCGCACGACCCGCAGGCCGTCGTGGAACAGCACCACGGCCGCCGCGCCGACCTCGCCCGCGTACAGCAGCTGAGGCGGCCCCATCGGCGGGCCGTCGGGCGTCCCGGGCGTCGCCGAGGAGACCACGGCGGGGCCGGGTCGCGCCCACACGGCGAGGGCGCGGCGCAGCAGACGGGTGTCGGCGGTCCGGTCGCCGCGCGTGGGCCAGACGCTGAAGTCCCGCCGCGTGGAGCTCCGCCAGAGCCCGTCGGGCACCCGGCGCAACGCGGCCGGGTCCAGGGCCCGCTCCGCGGTGCGGTGGCGGGAGTAGAGGGGCGCGGAGCCGGGGTCCGGGCCGCCGAGACCGTCCCCCGGCATCAGCAGCAGCGTCCCGCAGACCAGCAGCGCCCCGGCGCCGGCCAGGAGCGTACGCCCGCGCCGCCGGCGACGGACCGGATCGGCCGGTCTGACCTGGAGCGAGCACGGGTCGAACTCCGGGGAGGCCAGCAGGCCGTGGGGCGCGGTGAGCGAGTCCGCCTCCAGCAGCGCCGCCCGGGGCTCCGCGACGCCCGCCGCTTCGAGGACCCGGCACACCTCGGCGTCGTCGAGCCCTTCGAGCCCGCGCAGGACGTGCGCGGCCCGGCAGGGTCCCGACACCTCGGACAGGGCCTGGTCCAGGGCCAGTTCGTCCGCCCCGCAGGAATGCGGGAACAGCCGGAGCCCCCACACCTGCGGCACCAGCGGCGGGAACTGCGCCCGGCGCGGCAGGGCGGGACGCAGCACCGGCAGCTCCGCCTGGATCGCGGACCGCAGCACCCGCAGCCGCACGGAGGCGTACACCTCACCGGGATCGGCGCCCCGCCCACGGGCCAGGGCCCGCTGCGCCAGCCAGTGGGCCGTCAGCACCCGGCGGTTACGTCCGAGGGACGGCGCCAGCACGAGATACGCGATCCGCGCCAGCCGCGCGTAGTGCTCGGCGGCCTCGGCCTCGGCCCGCTCCCCGGCGGCCCGTTCCGCGTACGGGAGGCCGGCGGACGGCGGTACTGCTCGCAGAGGGGGCATGTTCAGCTGAACGAGCGAATGGTGCGATGGTCACTCCGGCGCACGCTCCGGGGCGGGTCGTCCGGCCTCCCGCGCCCGCCCGGAGCACCGGGTCCCGGGGCCGGGCGGAGCGGCCGGCGGCCCCGCCCGTCCGGCCCCCCGTCAGCCCCGGTCGAGGTAGGCGAGGACCGCGAGGACGCGGCGGTTGTCGTCGTCCGAGACGGGCAGGCCGAGCTTGCCGAAGATGTTCGAGGTGTGCTTGGCCACCGCCCGCTCCGTGACCACCAGCTGCGAGGCGATCGCCCCGTTCGAGCGGCCCTGTGCCACCAGCCCCATGACCTCACGCTCCCGGGGCGTCAGGGTCCCCATCGGTTCGTCCACCGAACGCCTCGACAGCAGCTGCGAGATGACCTGCGGATCCATCGCCGTGCCCCCCGCGGCGACCCGGCGGACCGCGTCGACGAACTGGTCGGCGTCGAACACCCGGTCCTTCAGCAGGTAGCCGATGCCGCCGTTGCCGTCGGCCAGCAGCTCCCGCGCGTACAACTGCTCCACGTGCTGCGACAGCACCAGCACCGGCAGTCCGGGCCGGTCCCGGCGGGCGGTCAGCGCGCACTGCAGGCCCTCGTCCGTGTGGGACGGCGGGAGCCGGACGTCGACGACGGCGACGTCCGGCCGCAACTCGGCCAGGGCCGTGGCCAGTTCGGGCCCGGTCTCGACCGCCGCCGCGATCTCGAAGCCGTAGGCCTCCAGCAGGCGCACCAGGCCGTCGCGGAGCAGGAAGAGATCTTCGGCTAGGACAACGCGCAAGGGATCTCCATGGTCACCATGGTGGGGCCGCCCGCGGGACTGCTGACGGCGAGTACGCCGTCGAATGTACCCAGCCGGCGTTCGATCCCGCTCAGCCCCGAGCCCGTTCCGATCGCCGCACCGCCCTTGCCGTCGTCCGTGACGGAGATCCGCAGCATCCCCCCGGTGTGGTGCACGTCCACCCATATGCGGTTCGCGCCCGCGTGCTTCACCGCGTTCGTCAGGGCCTCGCCGACCGCGAAGTACGCCGCCGACTCGACCGGTGCCCCGGCCCGTCCGGCCAGCTCCACGGTCACCTCCGAGGCGACCGGCAGCCGCAGCGCCAGCGCCCTCACCGCGTCGCCCAGCCCGCGCTCGGCGAGCACCGGCGGATGGATGCCGCGCACGAGGTCACGCAGCTCCGTCAGCGCCTCGGCGGAGGACGCGCGCGCCATCGCCAGGAGCTTCTTCGCCTGCGCCGGGTCCTTCTCGACGAGCGCCTCGATGGTGCCGAGGTTCATGCCCATCGCGACCAGCCGGGCCTGCGCCCCGTCGTGCAGGTCCCGCTCGATGCGCCGCAGTTCGGACGCCGCCGTGTCCACGGCCTCGTGCCGGGTCTCGGTCAGCCGGTCGATGCGCTGGGCGAGCTCCCCGGGGGCGGGCGCCAGGGAGGACCGGGCGAGCACGAAGTGGGCCCGCAGCAGGGGCTTGCCCGCCCACAGGCCGACGAGGAGGATCACGGCGCCGAGCGCCGCCGCGGCCAGCCCCGTCAGCTGGCTGCTGACCGGCACGAATCCGTACCAGTACGGGCTGTCCTCGAACACCCTCCACAGCCCCGCCGCCAGGACGAGCCCCTCCAGCGGGTAGAGCAGCAGGGCGAAGGTGAGGACCAGCAGCACGTAGCCCGCCGTCATGTCGGTCAGCAGCCACCGCAGGTCCCGCCAGGTCGCCGGGTCCTTCAGTATCAGCGTCGTGCGCTCGACCTGCCCCGTGAAACCGGTGCGCAGATCCTTCGGGAACGGCCGGTAGGGCACCGGGATGCTGATGTCCGACCAGGCCGCCGCGAGCAGCCGGCGCCGGTCGGCGTGCCGGCGCACCACGTCCGTCAGCCACGGCGTGGTGAACAGACCCACGCCCAGCGGGATGAAGGCCAGGGACAGGACGGACAGGACGAAGAGGGTGACCGAGCCCACGAGGCTCACGAAGGAGAGGCCGAACGCCCGCCGGCCGGCCAGCAGCCCGGTCCTCACCCGGCTCCGTGCGGATCGCATCATGGTCTCTCCCCTCGCCGGGCTCCCCGCCGGATCCCGTCCGGCCCCAGTCTCACCCGTCCGCCGGGCCCGCCGTCAGCCGTTCCGCCACCCGACGGGGGGTGTACCTGGCACCACCCCCGTGACGCGGGAAGGCCCCGGGATCCGTCCCGGGGCCTTCCCGCGCACGGGGTGCGGTCAGGGCGCGTACTTGTAGCCCACGCGCCGCACGGTCTGGATCGACCTGCGGTGCTCGGCACCCAGCTTGCGGCGCAGCCGGGCCACGTGCACGTCGACGGTGCGGCCGTCACCCACGTGCCCGTACCCCCAGACCGTCGTCACCAGCTGATCGCGGGTGTGCACCCGGTGCGGGTGCGCCACCAGGTGTGCCAGCAGTTCGAACTCGAGGTAGGTCAGGTCGAGCGTGACACCGTCCACGGCCGCGGTACGCCGGGTGGAGTCGATGCGCACGGGACCGCCCGCCGGGGCGCCGGCCGGAGGCTCCGGCACGAACTCCCGGTGCTGGGCGGAGGCCACGGCCCCGGCCAGGGCCGGCTGCTGGTCGGCGGGGACGAGCACCAGGTAGCCGACCATGGGCGGCCGGCCCGGCAGGGCGGGCAGCGTGTGCTGGGGCGCGGGCAGCCAGGTGGCGCCCGGCGGCAGGAAGCCGGCCACGTCCGCGAGCTCGACGACCTCGTCACGGTCGACGGCACGCAGCCGGTGGCGGTTGGGGGAGAGGGTGTTGCGGGCGGTGGTGGTGGCCGCAGCGGACACCGCGGTCGCCGCGGTGGCGGCGGACGCGGGGGAGAAGGTACGGGTGTTCGCCATGAGGGTCAGCTCTTTCGCGCGAGGAGTCGTCGAGGACGTACGTCGTGCGCGCGGGCCGAAGGCCGGGATGAGGCGGCTTTAGAGGGCCTGCGCGTTCCACGCGCGGCAACACACCCGGTCGAAGTCATGGTGCTGACGGGAGGGCCAGAACGGCTCGAGGTCGCTGCGACCCGACGCGGTGTACTGGAAGCTGGCCATGTCCCCATTGAAGCAGAGATCCGGGCCGCGCAGCAGGGTTCTCTCACCCGTCGGAACGGACCGCCGTGTCAGGTTCCTCACGGTCCCCTCCCGTACCCGCCGGATCCGGCCGTTCCCGCGTGCTCCGGCCACGGCGGCGGTCGGGCACGCCGAAGGGGCGCCCGCGAGCGGACGCCCCCTCGGACCCGGCCGGTGACGGATCAGGCCTGGCCGGCCTTCTCCAGCGCGGTGCAGCAGGTGTCGACGATCAGCCGCGTGACGACGTACGGGTCGACGTTGGCGTTCGGGCGGCGGTCCTCGATGTAGCCCTTGCGGTCCTGCTCGACCTGCCACGGGATGCGGACCGAGGCGCCGCGGTCGGAGACGCCGTAGCTGTACTCGTTCCACGGGGCGGTCTCGTGCAGACCGGTCAGCCGGTCGTCGATGCCCGCGCCGTAGTGCTTGACGTGGTCCATCGGCTTCGAGCCCTCACCGAGCGACTCGGCGGCGGTGATGATCGCGTCGTAGCCCTCGCGCATCGCCCTGGTAGAGAAGTTGGTGTGCGCGCCCGCGCCGTTCCAGTCGCCCTTGACCGGCTTCGGGTCCAGGGTCGCGGAGACGTCGAAGTCCTCGGCGGTGCGGTAGAGCAGCCAGCGGGCGACCCAGAGGTGGTCGGAGACCTCCAGCGGCGAAACCGGGCCGACCTGGAACTCCCACTGGCCGGGCATGACCTCGGCGTTGATGCCGGAGATGGCCAGGCCCGCCCTGAGGCAGTTGTCGAGGTGCTTCTCGACGATCTCGCGGCCGAAGATCTCGTCGGAGCCCACACCGCAGTAGTAGCCGCCCTGCGCGGCGGGGAAGCCGCCCTCGGGGAAGCCGAGCGGACGGTGCCCGTCGAAGAAGGTGTACTCCTGCTCGATGCCGAAGACCGGCTCCTGGCCCGCGAACTGCTCGGCGACCGGACGCAGCGCGGCGCGGGTGTTCGACTCGTGCGGAGTCATGTCGATGTGGAAGACCTCGCACAGGACGAGCACGTCGTCGCCGCCGCGGATCGGGTCGGGGCACGAGAAGACCGGCTTGAGGACCCGGTCGGAGGCGTGGCCCTCGGCCTGGTTGGTGCTCGAACCGTCGAAGCCCCAGATGGGCAGATCCGCCACGTCCTGCGTGGGGCTGCCGGCCATGATCTTCGTCTTCGAGCGAAGCTTCGCGGTCGGCTCGGTGCCGTCGATCCAGATGTACTCAGCCTTGAAGGTCACGGACGCCATCCTTTGCGGGTGCTGCGGTCTATGGTGCGCAGCTTCGCAAGACGCGATTTCCCGGCCGTTGCCCGTGTGTGAACCCCGTGTTTCCTGGGTTTCCCGGCTGTTCCGGACGCCGGACCGCCGCCCGGCAGCGTCTCGGACTCCGGTGCGCCGGACGGCGGTCCGCGCCGCGGGCCCGGTCCGGGCAGACTGGCGGCATGACCACACACTCCGACGCCGCCCGGCCGCTGCGGATCGGCCTCGCCGGGGCGGGCCCCTGGGCACGCCTGACCCACGCCCCCGCGCTCGCCGCCCACCCCCGGGCCGTACTCAGCGGCGTATGGGCCCGCCGGCCCGAGGCGGCGGACGCGCTCGCCGCCGGTCACGGCACCGCGTCGTACACGGGCGACGCGGGCTTCGACGAACTCCTCGCCGTGAGCGACGCCGTGGCCTTCGCCGTGCCGCCGGACGTCCAGGCGCCGCTGGCCGTACGCGCCGCCGACGCCGGATGCCACCTCCTGCTGGACAAGCCGGTCGCCACCACGGTGGCGGGCGCGCGGGAGACCGCCGACGCCGCCGCGCGGGCCCGGGTCGCCTCCGTGGTCTTCTGCACCCTGCGCTTCGCCCCGGGAACGGCCGGGTGGATCGCCGAACAGGCCGCGGCGGGCGGCTGGTTCACCGCGCGGGCCTCGTGGATCGGCGCGCTGTTCGCCCCCGGGGCGAGCAGTGAGTTCGCCTCCCCGTGGCGCCGCGAGAAGGGAGGCCTGTGGGACGTCGGCCCGCACGCGCTCTCGGTCCTGATCCCGGTCCTGGGCGACGTGACGGAGGTGGTCGCCGCCAGCGGTCCGGCCGACACCACGCACCTGCTGCTGCGCCACACCTCCGGGGCGTCGAGCACGGTGACCCTCGCCCTGGACGCTCCGCCGGGAGCCGCCGGCACCGAGGTCGAGTTCCGGGGCGAGCACGGGGTGACCGCCCTGCCCCCGGGAGGCGGCGACGCGGCCGCCGCGTTCCGGGCGGCCGTGGACGCGCTCGCCGAGTCCGCGCGTACGGGCGTGGCCCACCCCTGCGACGTGCGCTTCGGGCTGCGGCTCACCGAGATCCTCGCGCGGGCCGGGGACCTCGGCGCCCGAGCGCGTCCCTGACCGCCTCGTCGGTCCGCGCCACCACCGCCGAGCCGTCCGCTGGATCAGCTTCGGGTGGTCCGCCTGCGCCGGGATCCACCGCTCGCGCGCGGCGGCGTCCTTCTGCCGGTCCTCGGTCCCCAGCTCCCGGGCGTCCGCCTCCTGGGTCCGCGTGATGTCCCACGGCTCCAGCCGAGGCGGCCCGGAACCGCCCGGATCCCGTCGGCGGACGGCACGTCCTCCCGACAGCGGCGAACGGTGCATCCGGCGCCCTCGGCGTCGAGCCGACCCACCGCGCCACGGCACTGGGAACGGGCGGGACCGATCCGGATCCCCCCTGGGGCCGAGGGGGCGGGAGGGATCCCCGAAATAGCCTCTGGCCAGGGGCGATTGTCAGTGGGGGGCCGTAGGATGGAGGGAGTTCGTGAGGGTTCCACCACCGTGCCAGGAGGTTGCCGATGGCCGTCGCCACAGTCACGACCGAGCCGCTCCACAAGCCGCTGCGGAGGAAGCCGCTCCCCGCGGGCCGCCCCCGTGAGTGGTACGTCTCCCACAACCGCCGTCTGAAGGCCATGCGCCTGGCGATCGCCCTGCTCGACACCGGGGTGTACCAGCCGTCGACCGCCGACAACACCCGCATACGCGCGACGGCCGACCGCCTCGCCATCCACCCGCCGTCCGACACCACCTGCCGCATGGTCCGCGCCCTGATCCGCTACGGCCGCTGATCCGACCGCCTGTGCGCCGGCAGGACCCGGCGCACAGGCGGCGGTTGCCCGGCCGGGCGGACCGGGCGACAATGCACGCCATGTCGCTCGCCGATCTGACCCTCGCCCGCTGGCGCGGCCTCGACCCGGCCGCCGCCAGGCGCCACGCGGAGGAGGCCGCGCGCCGGGTCGGCGGCCGGCTCGTCCGGCTGGACACCTCCGCCCGTCCCGACCCCGTCCGGCACCGGGCCGTCATCGAGCGGGCCGGACAGCGGTACGCCCTGATACCCGGCGGTGAGGTGGCTGTCGGGTACGACGTGGACGCCTGGCGGCCGTCCCCCGGGACGCTCGCCTCCTACCGCGAGGAGAGCCTCGCCGCGGGCTACGGCTTCGAGACGGACCCGCGCGCCGAGCTCGCGCGGGTGATGACCCCGCCGCGCACGGTCGCCCTGCCCGCCGTGCTGATGGCCCTGGAGCCCGGCAAGCTTCCCGAACCCCCGTCGCTGGTGGCGGCGTCGTACGCCGAGGACGGCCTGCGGCTGCCCCGACCGGACGAATGGGAGCACGCCTGCGGAGCCGGCGCCGGCACGCTGTTCCGCTGGGGCGACGACGTCCCGGAGGACACGGCCCCCTACGGCGGCGGCACGGGCCCGCACCAGCTGCCGAACCCCTTCGGGCTGCGCATCGCCTCCGACGTCTACGACAGTGCCGAGATGACGGCGGACCCCGGTTCCGTATACGGCGGCGACGGGGGAGCGGCGGTCTGCGGCGGCTACGGCACGCTGCTCGCATGGCTGCCCCTCGCCACCGCCAACCGCAATCCGGGAACGGCGGAGCTGCTCCACGGCCCCGAGGGGGAGGGCCTGTTCGAGGAGTTCAACGCACGCGCCGTCATCGATCTCGACTGACCGCTCCCGGGCGCGGTCCGGACACGGCGCGAAAGAGCCCCCGGCCACGGACCGTGAGAGCCGGAAGTGCGGCGTGTCACAGACAATGCGTCAGGGCTGTGGGAACTTCAACTCTGTTACTCACCAGTTGAGTTGACCCGGCCTGACGAACCGGTTCAGTTACCGACGCGCGTGGAGAGGGTCGAATGAGCACTCTGCAAGCCATCACGCTCGACCAGGTGGTCGACACGGACCGCTACCCCCTGTCCGACCCCGGAGGCGCCGCGGCCCGCGCCGTGGTGGAACGGGCCGGACGCGAACTGGCCGAGGTGGGCTGCACCGTACTGCCCGACTTCATCCGGCCCGCGCTGCACGAGGTCCTGCGCCAGGAGTGCGCGGCCCTCGCCCCGGACGCCTACTTCGACGTCGAGACCGTCAACGTCTACAACATCGACGTGGACGCGGACCTGCCCGAGGACCACCCCGGCCGCCGCACCTTCGAGCGCGGCAACGCGTTCGTGGCCCGCGACCGCATCCCCGCCGGCTCCCTCATCGGCCGGCTCTACGCGCACGCCTCGTTCCAGCGCTTCGTCGCCGACTGCTTCGCCCTGCCACGCCTGTACGAACTCGCCGACCCGCTCTCCGGGCTCGTGCTCAACGTCGTACGGCCGGGCATGGAGCACCCCTGGCACTTCGACACCAACGAGTACACGGTCAGCATGCTGACGCAGGAGGCCGAGGAGGGCGGCTCCTTCGAGTACTGCCCGAACATCCGGTCCGCCGAGGACGAGCGCTTCGACGACGTACGGGACGTCCTGGACGGCCGGGGCACCCCGAAGCCGGAGCGCCTGCCGCTGCGGCCGGGCGACCTGCAACTCTTCAAGGGCCGCTACTCGCTGCACCGGGTCAGCCCCGTCCGCGGCGGCCTCGCCCGCCACAGCGCGATCTTCGCCTACAGCGAGCGCCCCGGCGTCATCGGGAGCGTGGCACGCACCCGGCAGCTCTTCGGCCGCGTACTGCCCGAGCACCGGGCCGCGGAAGGACGGGCCGTCAGGGGGGACCGGCTGCTGGACTAGGGCTCTTCCGCACGGTCCCGGCACTGCCACGCGCACCACCGAGGAGAAGCCCCTTGCGTCTCGACGCGTCCGGAAAAGTCTCGCTGGACCACATCTACACCGCGCCCGACCCGCGCACCTACTTCCAGGTGCTGCGCCCGCTCGGCTACCGCGTACCCCAGCTGGCCAAGCCCTACTTCGACAAGCTCATCAAGGAGTACCGGGAGACGGAACGGGTGGCCGTCCCCCACGTGCTGGACATCGGCTGCTCGTACGGGATCAACGCGGCCCTGCTCAAGTACGACGCCACGATGGACGAGCTGTACGCGCGCTACGACGGCAGCGGCCCATCGACCCGCGCCGGGCTGCTGGAGCGCGACCGCGACCTCGCCCGCTCCCGGCGCCCCGCGCAGCCCCTCCGCTTCACCGGCCTGGACGCGTCCACCAGCGCCCTGGCCTACGCCCACGAGGCGGGGTTCCTCGACGACACCGTGCACGCCGACCTGGAGACGGACGACCCCACCCCCGCCCAGCGGGACCGGCTCGCCGGGACCGACCTGGTGATCTCGACCGGCTGCATCGGCTACGTCACCGAACGCACCCTCACCCGAGTCGTCCGCGCGCAGGACGGCCGTCTGCCCTGGATGGCCCACTTCGTGCTGCGGATGTTCCCCTTCGAACCGGTCGGGGCCGCCCTCGACGACCTGGGCTACCGCACGGTCCGGGCCGGGGAGCTCTTCCGACAGCGCCGGTTCGCGGGCCCGCAGGAACAACGCGGCGTCCTGGACAGCCTGGCCGCGGCCGGCGTGGACGCGACCGGGCTGGAGGAGGACGGCTGGCTCTACGCTCAGCTCCACCTCTCCAGGCCGCGGCAGCGGTAGCACACTCCATCCCCACTCACCGAGAAGAGAGCCGCATTGAACGTCAGTCAGGAAGCAGCAGCCGACGCGACCTTCGCCCGTGAGGGCGGCCTCCCGCGCGTGCCGCTGCCCACCCTCGAAGCGAGCTGCGAGCGGTTCCTCGCCTGGTGCTCCCCGCTGCTGACGCCCGCCGAGCGGGCCGCGACGGAAGCCGAGGTCACCGCCTTCCTGCGGCCCGACGGCCCCGGCCGGGCCCTGCACGCCGCGCTGGAGGAGTACGACGCGACGGAAGGGGTGCACAGCTGGCTCGACACCTTCTGGCCCTACCGCTACCTCGGCCGCCGGGACCGGATCGCGCTCAACGCCAACTTCTTCTTCCTGTTCAAGGACACCGGCCAGGGACAGCTCGACCGGGCGGCGGGGCTCGTCGCGGGCGCCCTGCACTACAAGCGGCGGCTCGACGAGGGGCTGATCGCGCCGGTCGAGCAGCGCGGCGTCCCGCAGTCGATGGTGCAGAACGCCTACCTCTTCTCCACGACCCGCATCCCCGGGGTGCCGCTGGACACCGTCCGCGCCCCGTACAGCGAGCAGGCCCCCGGACCGTCCACGGCCCGGCACATCGTGGTCTTCTTCCGGGGCACCATGTTCCGGCTGGACGTGCTCGGCCCCGACGGAGCCCCGCACACCCTCGACGAGATCGAGGCCGGGCTCCGCGCCGTCACCAAGGCCGACGTCCACACGGCCCACGAGGACAGGGCCGGCCACCTCACCACCATGGCGCGGGCCGAATGGGCGGCCACCCGCACCGCCCTCCTCGACGCGGACCCCGCCAACGCCCGGACGCTGGACGACATCGAGACGGCCCTCTTCTGCGTCTGCCTGGAGGACTTCGCGCCCCAGGACACCCAGGCCACCTGCGACGAGCTCCTCCACGGCGACCGCGGCAACCGCTGGTTCGACAAGGCCGTCTCCTTCGTCGTCTACGCCGACGGCCGGGCCGGCATCAACGTCGAGCACTGCGAGCTGGACGGGACGACCATCCTCAGCTTCACCGACGCCCTGCTGGGCACCCCGCCCGACGAACACTCCCGCGGCTCCGGGGCACGCCCCCAGGGCGAACCCGTGCCCGTCCCGTTGACCTTCGCGCTGGACGCCTCCCTGCGGGCGCGGGTGCGCTCGGCGGCCGAGGCGTTCACCGCGTACGGGGACGACACCGCCACCCGCACCGTGTCGTTCGGGGACTTCGGCAGCACGGCGGCCAAGGCCCTGGGAACGTCCCCGGACGCCTTCGTCCAGATGGCGTACCAGCTGGCCCACCAGCGGGCCAAGGGCCACCTGGGAGCGACGTACGAGTCGATCGCCACCCGGCAGTACCGCCACGGCCGCACCGAGGCGATGCGCGTCGTCACCCCCGCTACGGCGGTGTTCGTGGCGGCGATGGACGATCCCGGCGCCGACCGCGAGACCCGCCGCGCCGCCTTCCGGGCCGCCGCGGGCGCCCATGTGGCCCGCGCGCGGGAATGCCAGGCCGGAGAGGCCCCCGAGCAGCACCTCTGGGAGCTGGAACTGATCCAGCGCCGCCGCGGCGCCGAGCTCGGTGTGGACGAACAGCCCGCCCTGTACCGCTCCCCGGGCTGGGTCACCCTGCGCGACGACTACCTCAGCACCAGCTCGGCCCCGTCGGAGAACATCCAGTACTTCGGCTTCGGTTCCACGAGCAGCCGCTGCATCGGCATCGCCTACGTCCTGCTGCCGGACCGCTTCAACCTCTACCTGAGCACCCCCCGCACGGTGGCCGGGCAGATGCACGCCTTCGCGGAACACCTCCGCGACGCGATCACCGAACTGCGTGACCTGCTGGCCGACTGACCCGGCGGCCCGACGCTGCCCGGCGCGCGCGGCGGAGCGGAGGCGCGCGGCGGGCACCTGCCCGTGGCCGTCATCGAGTCACGGGCGTGGGCCGACTCCCGGTGGCGCCCGCCGTCCCCCGGGACACGCCGAAGGGCCGCCGCCCCGCGGAACCGGGCGGGGGGCCGTCGGCGGGGCGGGGTGCGGGTGTCCCCGAGAGGTGGGAGGTCAGGCCGGACAAGT
>NZ_JBHVQX010000030.1:92659-95011 GCF_042886395.1 Streptomyces sp. NPDC058008
GGGGCCACCGCCCGGGGGCGTTCTTGGAGTCCGGGGGGGGGGCCCCCCCCCGGGGCCGCCCGCGCCCCCCGGGCACCCGCCCCGGGGCCCCCCCCCGGGGTACGGGGGCGGCGGCCATCCGCCGTGCCGGTGAGCTCGTGACCCCTAGAGGTCGAAGTACAGCTCGAACTCGTGCGGGTGCGGGCGCAGCTGGATCGGGGCGATCTCGTTGGTGCGCTTGTAGTCGATCCACGTCTCGATCAGGTCCGGCGTGAAGACACCGCCGGCCAGGAGGTACTCGTGGTCGGCCTCCAGCGCGTCGAGGACCGCCGGGAGCGAGGTCGGGACCTGCTGGACGCCCGCGTGCTCCTCGGGGGCCAGCTCGTAGAGGTCCTTGTCGATCGGCTCCGGGGGCTCGATCTTGTTCTTGACGCCGTCCAGGCCGGCCATCAGCAGGGCCGAGAACGCCAGGTACGGGTTGGACGACGGGTCCGGGGCGCGGAACTCGACGCGCTTGGCCTTCGGGTTGGAGCCCGTGATCGGGATGCGCATCGCGGCGGAGCGGTTGCGCTGCGAGTACACCATGTTGACCGGGGCCTCGAAGCCGGGGACCAGGCGGTGGTAGGAGTTCACCGTCGGGTTGGTGAACGCCAGCAGCGACGGGGCGTGCTTCAGGATGCCGCCGATGTAGTAGCGCGCCATGTCCGAGAGGCCGGCGTAGCCCTGCTCGTCGTAGAACAGCGGGGAGCCGCCGGACCACAGGGACTGGTGGACGTGCATGCCCGAGCCGTTGTCACCGAAGATCGGCTTCGGCATGAAGGTCGCGGTCTTGCCGTTGCGCCAGGCGACGTTCTTCACGATGTACTTGAAGAGCATCAGGTCGTCGGCCGCGGCGAGCAGCGTGTTGAACTTGTAGTTGATCTCGGCCTGGCCGGCGGTGCCGACCTCGTGGTGCTGGCGCTCGACCTGGAGGCCGTTCTTGTCCAGCTCCATGGAGATCTCGGCACGCAGGTCGGCGAAGTGGTCGACCGGCGGGGTCGGGAAGTAGCCGCCCTTGTAGCGGACCTTGTAACCACGGTTGTTCTCGACCGCGCCGGTGTTCCAGGCGCCGGCCTCGGAGTCGATGTGGTAGAAGCTCTCGTTCGCCGACGTCTGGAAGCGGACGTTGTCGAAGACGTAGAACTCCGCCTCGGGGCCGAAGAAGGCCGTGTCGGCGATGCCGGTGGAGGCGAGGTAGGCCTCGGCCTTCTTCGCCACGTTGCGCGGGTCACGGCTGTACTGCTCGCCCGTGATCGGGTCGTGGATGAAGAAGTTGATGTTCACGGTCTTGTCGCGGCGGAAGGGGTCCACCCGTGCCGTCGACAGGTCCGCGCGCAGCGCCATGTCCGACTCGTGGATCGCCTGGAAGCCGCGGATCGACGAGCCGTCGAAAGCCAGTTCCTCGGCCGGGTCGAAGGACGCAGCGGGGATCGTGAAGTGCTGCATCACACCCGGCAGGTCGCAGAACCGGACGTCGACGAACTTGACGTCGTTGTCGGCGATGTACTTCTGGACTTCGTCGGCGTTCTGGAACATCCAACTCCTCCTACTCCCGACCCGGGAAAGGGCGGGGTTGCAGCTCGTCCGTGCGGCCAGTGCGGTGGCACACGCTGGACCCGACCATAGGCAGACGGGATTTCTCCAGCATGACCCATTTGTTTCGCACAAGTTAACCAGCCCGGTTGCGGGCGGCACCTCAGCGACGTGTTCCGTGCCCCGCCCGGCCAGGTGCAAACGTGGGCGCAGTACCGTGGACGGGTGGACAACAGGCAAGCAATCGGATCGTGGCTCTCGGGGCCCCGCGCGGCGGCCGAGGAGATGGGCGCCGACTTCGGTTACCGGGGCGAGCGCCTCGGTCTGCCCCAGGAGGGCCCGGGGTCCGTCGCCCCGCTGGGCCGCCGTTTCGGGGCCCTCTTCATCGACTGGGCCGTGTGCATGCTGATCGCATACGGGCTGCTCGCCGGCGGTGACCAGCAGGCGGCGGGGAACTGGGCGCTCGGCGTCTTCCTCGTGATGAGCCTGCTGACGGTCGGCACGGTGGGCTCCACCCCCGGCAAGCGGATGCTCGGCCTGCGCGTCATCGCCGAGGACGGCGGACGGCTCGGGCCCGTGCGGGTCGTCGTCCGGAGCGTGTTGCTCCTCCTGGTGATCCCCGCCATCGTCTGGGACCGGGACAGCCGCGGCCTCCACGACCGGCTGGCCCGTGCCGTCCAGGTCCGCATCTGAGACCGGCGCCGGCGCACATGTGACGAGAGCGGCCCCCCGACCGCCGGTTGGTACGGGGGGCGCGATCGACCACAGTTTTAGGGGAGGCCGTACTTTCGCCCCGCGGCG
>NZ_JBHVQX010000031.1:0-94844 GCF_042886395.1 Streptomyces sp. NPDC058008
ATTTCCCTCCCTGTCGCGGGGGGGCCCCCCAGGGGGCGCCCGCCGACGGAGACCCCAGCACAGCAGAGGACCAAACTGCACGAAGGGGAAGCCATGACAGCGACGACCGACGGAAGCACCGGGGCCGCGAACCTCCGCGCAGTCCCGGCCAGCGATCCGACCGAATCAACCACCGCCGCCGACGACCTGACGACCGTCGCACGGCATGCCGCCGAACGCTCCGTGAAGCACCTCCTCGGCAGGCAGGACGAACAGGGCTGGTGGAAGGGCGACCTCGCCACCAACGTCACCATGGACGCCGAGGACCTGCTGCTCCGTCAGTTCCTCGGGATCCAGGACCTGGACACCGTCAAGGCCGCCGCCCGCTTCATCCGCGGCGAGCAACTCGGCGACGGCACCTGGAACACCTTCTACGAGGGACCGCCCGACCTCTCCGCCACCATCGAGGCGTACGTCGCGCTACGGCTGGCCGGGGACCGGCCGGACGATCCCCATATGCTCCGCGCGGCCGGCTGGGTCCGGGAGCAGGGCGGTATCGCGGAGTCACGGGTGTTCACCCGGATCTGGCTCGCGCTCTTCGGCTGGTGGAAGTGGGACGACCTCCCCGAACTCCCTCCCGAGCTGATGTTCTTCCCGAAATGGGTCCCGCTCAACATCTACGACTTCGGCTGCTGGGCCCGCCAGACGATCGTGCCGCTCACCATCGTGTCCGCCAAGCGGCCCGTACGTCCGGCGCCCTTCCCCCTGGACGAGCTGCACACCGATCCGGCGTGCCCCGCCCCCTCCAGGCCCACCGCCTCCGTGACCAGCTGGGACGGTGTCTTCCAGCGGCTCGACAAGGCGCTGCACCTGTACCACAAGGTGGCCCCGCGCGGGCTGCGGCGCGTCGCCATGAACGCGGCCGCCCGCTGGATCATCGAACGCCAGGAGAACGACGGCTGCTGGGGCGGCATCCAGCCGCCCGCGGTGTACTCCGTCATCGCCCTGCACCTGCTCGGCTACGACCTCGACCACCCGGTCATGCGGGCGGGACTCGCCTCGCTGGACCGGTTCACCGTATGGCGCGAGGACGGCGCCCGCATGATCGAGGCCTGCCAGTCCCCGGTGTGGGACACCTGCCTCGCCACCATCGCCCTCGCCGACGCGGGGGTCGCCCCCGACCATCCGGCGCTCGTGAGAGCCGCCGACTGGATGCTGGGCGAGGAGATCGTCCGCCCCGGCGACTGGTCCGTACGCAGACCCGAACTGGCCCCGGGCGGCTGGGCGTTCGAGTTCCACAACGACAACTACCCCGACATCGACGACACCGCCGAGGTCGTCCTGGCCCTCCGCCGTGTCCGGCACCCCGACCCGGCCAAGATCGAGGCGGCCATCGGACGCGGAGTGCGCTGGAACCTCGGGATGCAGTCCCGCAACGGCGCCTGGGGGGCCTTCGACGCGGACAACACCAGCCCGTTCCCCAACCGGCTGCCCTTCTGCGACTTCGGCGAGGTCATCGACCCGCCGTCCGCCGACGTCACCGGGCACGTGGTGGAGATGCTGGCCGTCGAGGGGAAGGCGGAGGACCCGCGTACCCGACGGGGCATCGAGTGGCTCCTCGCCGAACAGGAGGCGAGCGGCGCCTGGTTCGGCCGGTGGGGCGTCAACTACATCTACGGCACGGGCTCCGTGGTGCCCGCGCTCGTCGCGGCCGGGCTGCCCGTCGCACACCCCTCGGTGCGGCGGGCCGTCGACTGGCTGAAGTCCGTGCAGAACGACGACGGGGGCTGGGGCGAGGACCTGCGCTCCTACCGCGAGGAGAAGTGGATCGGGCACGGCAGCTCGACCGCCTCCCAGACGGCCTGGGCGCTCCTCGCGCTGCTGGCCGCGGGGGAACGGGAGACCAGGTCGGTGGAGCGGGGCGTCGGCTGGCTGGCCGAGACCCAGCAGGCCGACGGTTCCTGGGACGAGCCCCACTTCACCGGGACCGGTTTCCCCTGGGACTTCTCCATCAACTACCACCTCTACCGGCAGGTGTTCCCCCTCACCGCCCTCGGCCGCTACGTGTACGGCGAGCCCTTCGCCACCGCCGCCGGTATCGGCGCCGGCACCGGTAAGGGGGTCTGAGCCGATGGGTGGTGCACCGGAGCCGGCCGGTCCCGCCACGCCACTGCTGATCGCCTGCGCCCTCGGGATCGAGCGCTTCGCCCTGCGCACCGGCAGGCGGAGCGGAGTCCCGGGCCCCGGGCCCGTCAGCATCATCAGGTCCGGGATGGGTCCCCGGGCCGCCGAGAACGCCGTCAGGCGCGCGCTGGGGCAGCCCGGGGCCGGAGGCACCGCGGTCATCGCCTCCGGCTTCTGCGCCGGGCTGGAACCCGGCATGCACCCGGGCGACCTCGTGGTGGCCGAGGAGACCCGTGACACCGGCGGTACCACGGCCTGCGCCGGCACCGGCCTGCTGGTCGACGCACTGGTCCGGGCCCTGCCCGGACGAACGGTCCACACCGGTCCGCTGGCGGGCTCCGGACATGTCGTCCGGGGCCCGGAGCGGGCCGGGCTCCGGGCGACGGGCGCCGTCGCGGTGGACATGGAGTCCGCCGCGATGCTCCGCACGGCCGTACGGACGGGGCCACGCCCCGTTGCGGCCGTACGGGTGGTCGTGGACGCTCCGGAGCATGAGCTCGTCCGCATCGGCACGGTGCGCGGTGGAATATCGGCATTCCGCGTTCTTCGTGCTGTCCTTCCGGCTTTCCACGAATGGCACCGATCTTTGCTGCTCCCCAGGAGGTGAGCCCAGATGGCCATGCCGCTCCGTCAGTCCATCAAGGTTGCGACGTATCTCTTCGAACAGAAGCTCCGCAAGCGGGAGAAGTTCCCGCTGATCGTGGAGCTCGAACCCTTGTTCGCCTGCAATCTGGCGTGCGAGGGCTGCGGGAAGATCCAGCACCCGGCCGGAGTGCTCAAGCAGCGCATGCCGGTCGCCCAGGCGGTCGGGGCGGTGCTGGAATCCGGTGCCCCGATGGTCTCCATCGCCGGCGGCGAGCCGCTGATGCACCCGCAGATCGACGAGATCGTGCGTCAGCTGGTGGCGAAGAAGAAGTACGTCTTCCTCTGCACCAACGCCATGCTGATGCGCAAGAAGCTCGACAAGTTCACCCCGTCGCCCTACTTCGCCTTCGCCGTGCACATCGACGGACTGCGTGAGCGGCACGACGAGTCGGTCGCCAAGGAAGGCGTCTTCGACGAAGCCGTGGAGGCGATGAAGGAGGCCAAGCGGCGCGGTTTCCGGGTCACGACCAACTCCACCTTCTTCAACACCGACACCCCGCAGACCGTCATCGAGGTACTCAACTTCCTCAACGACGAGCTGAAGGTGGACGAGATGATGATCTCGCCCGCCTACGCCTACGAGAAGGCACCCGACCAGGAGCACTTCCTGGGGGTCGAGCAGACCCGGGAGCTCTTCAAGAAGTCCTTCGCGGGCGGCAACCGCGGCCGGTGGAGGCTCAACCACTCACCGCTCTTCCTCGACTTCCTGGAAGGCAAGGCCGACTTCCCCTGCACGGCCTGGGCGATCCCCAACTACTCGCTCTTCGGCTGGCAGCGCCCCTGCTACCTGATGAGCGACGGGTACGTTCCCACCTACCGCGAGCTCATCGAGGACACCGACTGGGACAAGTACGGCCGGGGCAAGGACCCGCGCTGCGCCAACTGCATGGCGCACTGCGGCTACGAACCCACCGCCGTGCTCGCCACCATGGGGTCGCTGAAGGAATCCCTGCGCGCGGCGCGGGAGACCGTCGGCGGGGGCCGGTGACGGCCTGACGGCGTGAGAGCCGGCCGCCCCGGGTCACCCGGGGCGGCCGGCGTCGCCGCGTGCGGTGCGGGCGGGCAAGCCCGCGCCGTGCGCGGCGGGGCGAGGGGGCCATGAAGACCGCGGCGGGTGCGGACGAGGCCGGCCCCCCACCGGGGCCCCGGCCCTTGCCGTGGACCGAGAGCAGCACGAGAGAGAGGGGCCCGAGCGTGACGTTGCTGGAAACCGTCAAGGGGCCGCAGGACCTCAAGGCGCTGAGCCGACCGGAGCTCGGTGAACTCGCCCGGGAGATCAGGGCGTTCCTGATCGGGGCGGTGGCGAGGACGGGCGGTCACCTCGGCCCCAACCTCGGAGTCGTCGAACTCACCATCGCCCTGCACCGGGTCTTCGACTCGCCGGTGGACCGCATCCTGTGGGACACCGGCCACCAGAGCTATGTGCACAAGCTGCTGACAGGCCGTCAGGACTTTTCCAAGCTCCGCGGCAAGGGCGGTCTCTCCGGCTACCCGTCCCGCGAGGAGTCCGAGCACGACGTCATCGAGAACTCGCACGCCTCCACGGTGCTCGGCTGGGCCGACGGCCTCGCCAAGGCCGACGAGGTCCTGGGACGCGAGCGCCATGTCGTGGCGGTCATCGGCGACGGAGCCCTCACCGGCGGCATGGCCTGGGAGGCGCTCAACAACATCGCCGCCGCCGGGGACCGGCCGCTGATCATCGTGGTCAACGACAACGAGCGCTCGTACGCCCCCACCATCGGAGGCCTCGCCGACCACCTCGCCCTCCTGCGCACCACCGACGGCTACGAACGCTTCCTCTCCTGGGGGAAGGGGGTGCTCCAGCAGACGCCGGTCATCGGCCAGCCGCTGTACGGGTCGCTGCACGGTGCGAAGAAGGGCTTCAAGGACACCTTCGCCCCGCAGGGCATGTTCGAGGACCTGGGTCTCAAGTACGTCGGACCGGTGGACGGGCACGACACCGCCGCGGTGGAGTCCGCGCTCCAGCGGGCCAAGCGCTTCCACGGCCCCGTCCTCGTGCACTGCATCACCGAGAAGGGCCGCGGCTATCCGCCCGCCCTGGCCGACGACGCAGACCGCTTCCACACCGTCGGCAGGATGGACCCGCTGACCTGCGAACCGCTCGTCGTGCCCGCCGCACCGTCGTGGACCTCCGTGTTCGGCGACGAGATCGCGCAGATCGCCGCCGAGCGTCCGGACGTCGTCGCGATCACGGCGGCGATGCTGCACCCGGTCGGACTGACCCGTTTCGCGCAGGAGTTCCCCGACCGGGTCTGGGACGTCGGCATCGCCGAGCAGCACGCGGCGGTCTCCGCCGCGGGCCTGGCCACCGGAGGCCTGCACCCGGTCGTCGCCGTCTACGCGACCTTCCTCAACCGGGCGTTCGACCAGCTGCTCATGGACGTCGCCCTGCACCGCTGCGGGGTCACCTTCGTGCTGGACCGGGCCGGTGTCACCGGGGCCGACGGCCCGTCGCACAACGGCATGTGGGACATGTCCGTGCTCCAGGTCGTCCCGGGGCTCCGGATCGCCGCCCCGCGCGACGCCGACCGGCTGCGTGAGGAACTGCGCGAGGCGATGGACGTGGACGACGCGCCGACCGTCGTCCGGTTCCCCAAGGAGCCGGTGGGGGAGCCGGTCGTCGCCGTCGGAAGGGCCGGCGGGATGGACGTCCTGCACCAGGACCCCGACCCCGACGTCCTGCTGGTGGCCGTCGGGGTGCTCGCCCCGGTCTGCCTGCGGGCCGCGGACCTGCTCGCCGGCTCCGGCATCCGCTGCACCGTCGTCGACCCGCGCTGGGTCAAACCGGTCGACGAGCAGCTGCCCGTGCTCGCGGCGCGGCACGAGCTGGTCGCCGTCGTCGAGGACAACAGCCGGGCGGGCGGGGTCGGCTGGGCCGTCGGACAGGCTCTGCGGGACGCCGGTGTCGACGTACCGCTGCGGACGTTCGGCATCCCCGAGCGGTTCCTCGCGCACGCCGGGCGCGGTGAGGTGCTCGCGGAGATCGGACTCACACCGGTGGAGATCGCCGGAAGCATCGGCGCGGCGCTGGAGCGCCGCAGGACGGCCGGGGAGCGGAACGTGCCGGAGGAGGACGGGGCATGAAGGACGGACGACAGGGATTCGACCTGGCGCGGCTCATCGAGGAGCGGGGCGCCGAACGCTACGAGCTGCACGCCCGCCACCTCAACCACCAGCTCCCGCGCATGCTCCACACCCTCGGCTTCGACAAGGTCTACGAGCGGGCCGAGGGCGCGTACTTCTGGGACGCGGAGGGCAACGACTACCTCGACATGCTCGCCGGATTCGGGGTGATGGGCCTCGGCAGGCACCACCCCGTCGTACGCCGGGCGCTCCACGACGTGCTGGACGCCTCGACGGCGGACCTGACCCGCTTCGACTGCCAGCCGCTGCCCGGACTGCTGGCGGAGCAGCTGCTGGCGCACAGCCCGCACCTGGACCGGGTGTTCTTCGGCAACAGCGGCACGGAGGCGGTCGAGACCGCCCTGAAGTTCGCCCGGTACGCCACCGGCAGGCCACGGATCCTCTACTGCGACCACGCCTTCCACGGGCTGACGACCGGCTCGCTCTCCGTCAACGGCGAGAGCGGCTTCCGGGACGGCTTCGCGCCCCTGCTGCCGGACACCGCCATCGCCCTCGGCGACCTAGACGCGCTGAGGCGGGAGCTGAAGCGCGGTGACGTGGCCGGGCTCGTCGTCGAGCCGATCCAGGGCAAGGGCGTCCACGCCTCACCCCCCGGCTTCCTCCGCGAGGCGCAGGACCTGCTGCACCGGCACAAGGCCCTGCTCATCGCGGACGAGGTGCAGACCGGACTCGGCAGGACCGGTGACTTCTACGCGTACCAGCACGAGGAGGGTGTCGAGCCCGATCTGCTCTGCGTCGCCAAGGCGCTCTCCGGCGGGTACGTGCCCGTCGGTGCGACGCTCGGCAAGGACTGGATCTTCAAGCGCGTCTACTCCTCCATGGACCGGGTCCTCGTCCACTCGGCGAGCTTCGGCTCCAACGCCCAGGCCATGGCGGCGGGGCTCGCGGTCCTCGCGGTGATGGAGCAGGAGGAGACCGTCGCGAACGCCCGCCGCACGGGCGATCTGCTGCGGGAACGGCTGTCGGCGCTCGTGGGGCGCTACGAGCTGCTGCACGAGGTGCGCGGCCGCGGACTGATGATCGGCATCGAATTCGGCCGGCCGTCCTCCCTGAAGCTCCGCAGCCGGTGGACGATGCTCCAGGCGGCCCGCAAGGGTCTCTTCGCGCAGATGGTGGTCGTGCCGCTGCTGCGGAAGCACCGGATCCTCACCCAGGTCTCCGGCGACCACCTGGAGGTGATCAAGCTGATTCCGCCCCTGGTCATCGGGGAGCCGGAGGTCGACCGCTTCGTGACGGCCTTCACCGCGGTCATGGACGACGCGCACAACGGGAGCGGCCTCATGTGGGACTTCGGCAGGACCCTGGTGAAGCAGGCCGTCGCCAACCGCTGAGCACGGCCGGGTCGCACCCCCACGGGTTTTGCCTCAGAGGCAAGTTATTTGCCCGGGAGGAAAGATCCTGGCTCAATGGAGGTATGAACACTCCTGAGGAAGGGGTGGCCGACGAGCTTCCGGGGATCGCGCCACGCCTGCGTGACCTGCGCCGCAACCGCGGTCTCACCCTGGAGGCCGCAGCCGGGCGGGCCGGACTCTCCCCGGCTCACCTCTCCCGGCTGGAGACGGGCCGGAGGCAGCCCTCGCTGCCGATGCTGCTCGGCCTCGCCCGTGTCTACGGTACGACCGTCTCGGAGCTCCTGGGCGAGATGCCCCCGGAACGTGACGCGATCGTCCGCGGCGGCGCCGAGGGCGCGGGTGGCACCGGAGCCGGAGGCTGGGTCTACCGCCAGGCCGGCGCACCGGGCCGTGCCATGCAGGCACTGCGCGTCCGCGTCCCGTACGGCACCGAGGGCGACCTCGTACGCGTCCACCCGGGGGAGGAGTGGCTGTACGTCCTGGACGGGCGGCTCCGGGTGGTGCTCGGGGAGACCGTGCACGACCTCGCCCCGGGGGACAGCGCGCACTTCGACTCGCTCACCCCGCACCGGATCGCGGCGCTCGACCTGGGCGGGGCGCGCCTGCTCTTCGTCCACACGCTGCTGCAGAGCCCGGCCGCCGAGCTCTGCCTCGGCGGCGGGATCCACCGGCTCTGATCCCGCACGCCGTACACCACACACCGCGCCCCCCGGCCCCGACGGCCGGACGGTCAGCCCGGCCCCAGCGGCCGGAAGAGAGGACTGCCATGTCCGATTCGGAGCACTACGACCCGCTCACCCCGCGCAGGCCGAAGAGCGCGGACACCCAGGAGCGGCGGATGCCCCGCGGCGTCGTGATCCGGCTCATCGCCTACCTGGTGGCCGGACACGTCATCGCGGCCTTCCTCTTCCTGCTCTTCACCGTGGCGGGGAAGGGCTGAGCGCGCCGCGGCGGGGAAGGGCTGAGCGCGCCGCGTCACACGCCTTCGACGAGGCGCTCGCGCAGCTTCGCGCGGGTCCCGTCGCCGACCTTCAGCCCGTCGCGGAGGTAGCGGTCGGTGCCGCCCCAGACCTCCTCGATGGTCGCGAATGCCGCCGCGAGGTACTCGGCGCGCGCCCCGAAGAGCGGATTGAGCAGTTCCATCACCTCGTCGGACATGCCGGCCGGCGAGGTGTCGGTACGCCGCACCCTGTAGCGCCGGTGCGCGTCGTTCGACTTGAGGTAGTCGGCCTCGATGGCCTCCCTCTCCACGCCGACCGCGAGCAGTGAGACCGCGACCGACAGGCCCGCCCGGTCCTTGCCCGCCGCGCAGTGCATGAGCGCCGGCACGCTGTCCTCGGCCAGCGCGTGCAGCACGCGGCTGTGTTCGGCGGTGCGGTCCTTGATGATCGAGCGGTACGAGGCGATCATCCGCTCCGTCCCCTTGCCGTCGGCCAGGATCGAGCGCAGCTGCTCGATGTTCCCGTCGCGCACCAGCCGCCAGAACTCCGCCCCGTCGGCCGGATCGGAGAGGGGAATGCTCACATTGCGGACGCCGGGCAGCTCCACGTCGAGCCCGTCCAGCTTGTGGTCGGCGGCGTTGCGGAAGTCGAAGACCGTGTGCAGGCCGAGCCCCGCGAGGAAGGCGGCGTCGGCCTCGGTGGCATGGGCGAGGTGGCCGCTGCGGTAGAGGCGCCCGTACCGCACGGTACGGCCGTCCTCCGTCGGAAGTCCGCCGACGTCGCGGAAGTTGCGGACCCCGGTCAGGGCGACGTCGTCCTTCGGCTCGGGGCCGGCCGGCGGGAACTCTGGCAGCTGCGTCACGAGGGCTCCTGGGGTGTCGGGCGTCGGCGCCGCTCGCCGACGGGGCACGCCCGCGACGATACGACATGGCTGCATCGGGCAACCGTCCTCAGGGTCCGCCGGTGGGGCCGGGGCCGGTCGGCGGACGTGGCGGCGACCGGCCTGTGTCCGTATTGCCTTATTTAATAGAACATGCCCCGCTTGTGCGGGAGATGGGGGGAGGCGGGTGAGCGGGATCATATCCGTGACGGTGTGTGGTGAAGCCGCCGACGGGTATTCCGGACGCCGTGCGGAATGCCAAGATCCGTAATCCACGGAGTGTGACGGGAATTCTCCGCAGGAATTGAAGCGTGGATTCCGGTCGGCAATCCGTGGCTTGTTCGCGGCGTCCCGGCTCGCTTACGGTCACGGTCAATCCGGTCGGAACGCCTAATCCTGCCGCCGCCCGGAATCCGCACCGACCCACGTGTGGCAGGAGCGGGGGAACCAGGTAAGTCGCCGGCCGGAGGGATCCGGTACGGCTTGGGGTCAAGTCGCGCACCGCGCGGCCGGGCATCTCCAGTCCGAACCCGACAGCTCACCTCGCAGGCGCCGGAGAGGACACCCCCATGCCCGCACAAGGCAAGCACCGACGTACGAAGACCGGCGCGATCTCCCGAGGCGTCCTCGCCGCGGGGACCGGTGGCGCCGTTCTCGCCCTTCCGCTGATCGGCGCCACCGGCGCCCACGCCGCCGAGCAGGCCGCGCCGGCCAAGGCCGTCGCCGCCCACAGCGCTCCCGCCTCGGTGGCCAAGAGCTCCCCGAAGACCTACACGGTCGTCTCCGGCGACTACCTGGCGAAGATCGCGACCGCCCAGAAGATCAAGGGCGGCTGGCAGAAGCTGTACCAGGACAACCGTGACGTCGTCGGCGAGAACCCGAGCCTGATCCTCCCGGGCATGAAGCTGACGCTCGGCGCCAAGGCCTCCGCCCCCGCCGAGGCGGCGCCCTCCAAGGCCGCCCCGTCGGCCGCCGAGACGGCCGCCCCGGCCGAGAAGACCGCCGCCCCGGCCCAGGAGACGGCTGCGAAGACCGCCGACTCCGCCGCCTCGGAGAGCAACAGCTCCGGCTGGACCACCCCGGTCGAGAACGCCAACGTCACCACCCAGTACCGCGCCTCCGGCGCCAGCTGGTCCAGCGGCTACCACACCGGCTCCGACTTCCAGGCCGCCTCCGGCACCAGCGTCCGGTCCATCGGCGCGGGCACCGTGGTCTCCGCCGGCTGGAGCGGTTCGTACGGCAACGAGGTCGTCATCCAGCACAGCGACGGCATGTACTCCCAGTACGCGCACCTGTCCTCGCTCGGCGTCTCCGCCGGCCAGACCGTCAGCGGCGGCCAGCAGATCGGCCTCTCCGGCTCGACCGGCAACTCCACCGGCCCGCACCTCCACTTCGAGGTCCGGACCGGCCCGAGCTACGGCTCGGACGTCGACCCGATCGCCTACCTGCGTTCGCACGGCGTCTCCATCTGAGACACACCACCCGAGGGTGGAGGCGAGGGGCGGTGCGCTGCGGCGCACCGCCCCTCGCCTTATTCCGGCTTTACCAAAAACTGACCGGGTGGTCTTTCTCACCACCCGTCAACCCCTTATTACGGTCGCGTAGGTCACATTCGAAGGTGCAGGATAAGCGCTTGTGGCAGACGATTCGAGAAACAGACAACGAGGCACCATCGGGTCGTACGCAGCGATTGGCGACAGCTTCACGGAGGGCGTCGGCGACCCCGGCCCCGGCGGGACACCCGTCGGCTGGGCGGACCGCCTGGCGGTCCTCCTCGCGGACCAGCTCCCGGCCCCCGATGCGATGGTCGGCCCCGCGGACGACCCGCACGGGAATTTCCGGTACGCCAATCTCGCCGTACGCGGACGACTCCTCGACCAGATAGTCGAGGAACAGGTCCCCCGCGCCAAGGAGCTGGCACCTGACCTGGTGAGCTTCTGCGCGGGCGGCAACGACATCCTCCGCCCGGGCTCGGACCCGGACGACGTGGCGGAACGCTTCGAGCGCGCCGTCGCCGAGCTGACGCAGGCGGTCGGCACCGTCATGGTCACCACCGGCTTCGACACCCGTGGCATCCCCGTGCTCAAGCACCTGCGGGGCAAGATCGCCATGTACACCGCGCACGTCCGGTCCATCGCCGACCGGTACGACTGCCCGGTGCTCGACCTGTGGTCCCTGCGGTCCGTGCAGGACCGGCGGGCCTGGGACAACGACCGGCTGCACCTCTCCGCCGAGGGCCACACCCGGGTCGCGCTGCGCGCCGCCCAGGTCCTGGGCCTCGACGTGCCGGCCGACCCCGACCAGGCGTGGCCCCCGCAGGCGCAGCGCGGGACGCTCGAGGTGCGGCGCGACGACATCCACTGGGCGCGCGAGTACCTCGTCCCCTGGATCGGACGCCGGCTGCGGGGGGAGTCCTCCGGTGACCACGTCGAGGCCAAGCGCCCCGATCTGCTCCCGCTCTGACCCCCACGGCGGCGGACCTGCCCTTCAGGCCTGCCGCCGCCGCGCGGGCCGCTCCCCTCGCGGGCCGTCGCCCCGTCAGCGGCTGACGAAGGGGAGCGGGCGACGGCCCCCGGCCGGTACGACGAGCCCGTCCGGCTCGGGCCTCCGCCACGGACGGGCGGGTATCCGCTCCAGCACGCCGCCCGCGAAGACGTCGTACAACGGCAGTGTCTCCAGGTGCACATAGCCGATGTGGCAGTCGCACACGTCGAGCGGACAGCCGCGGGGGCCTAGCGCGCTCCGGTAGCTGCCGTCGTAGAGGTTCCCCAGCTCCGCGCGGACGAAGTGACAGCGGCGCACCGTCCCGTCACCGTCCACCGAGACCACCGACTCGCCGGTCCGGCAGGGCAGGCCCGCGGAGCGGTGCGGATGCCTGCTGTAGGGGAACAGCGGGTCCAGGGCCGTCCACCGGTCCGCCTGTTCGTCCGTGTAGGTGTGCCCCTCGGCGGCGTTGACCCAGAGATACACCTCGGGCGGCAGCGCCGAGCGCAGGCGGCGGGCCTCCTCCAGGTGCTCGTCGAGACCGACGATCCCGACGCTGTGACGCACCCCGAGGTCCGTCAGCTCCCGGCACCGGCCGAGGAAGCGCTCGTACGGTGTCTGGCCCGGGTGGTAGGTGCACCACAGGGCGACCTTGTCGCGATCGGCCTCGGCCAGCCAGGCCGTACGGCCGCTCAGATTGGTCTGGACGGCCACCCGCGCGACGTGCGGCAGCCGTGACATCCCGACGACCGCCCTCCGGTACCAGGACCGCACCAGGCCCTCGCCCCACGGGGTGAACAGCACCGACAGCCGGTCGCCGGTCTGCGCGGCCGCCCACGCGGTGAACCGCTCCAGGGCCGCACGGTCCGTCCTCAACTGCTCCCCGGTGTCCCGGCGCTTGGCGAACGGGCAGTACGGGCAGTCGTAGTCGCACGAGGCCAGGGGGCCCCGGTAGAGGATCGTCAGGTCCGTGCCCACGGGCCCGCTCACTTCGCCTCGTACGCGGCCATGGCGGCCCGCACCGCCGGGGAGAACAGCTCCGGGCCCAGGGCGTCGGAGTGTGCCAGGCCCTCGGGCGAGAGGCGCAGCAGGCCGGGGCCCGCCGAACCGTCCAGCCAGCCGCGTCCGGCGAAGAGCTCCAGTTCGGTGCGGAAGTCGTCGTACGCGTCGGTGCCGAAGCGCGCGTGGTACTCGGAGGGCCGCATGCCCTCGGCCTGGAGCAGCGACTGCAGCAGGTGGCGCCGGCGGGCCTCCTCGTCGTCGACGTACCTGCCGACCTCCGCGCGGGAGAAGTCCTCGGTGCCGGTGAAGCCGTCGATGATGCCCCGGATCTCGCGCATCTCCACCGCGTAGTCGAAGGAGTAGTGCAGGCGCGAGGTGTACGAGCGTGCCCCGCAGCCGAGACCGATCATGCCGTCGGTCTGGCAGGCGTAGTCGTCGGGTCCCGCCGGCGGGGCGTCCGCGCGGCGGAACATCCGCATCGACACCTGCTCGTAGCCCCGGGCCAGCAGATGGTCGCGGCCCGCCCGGTACAGCCGCAGCCGCTGTTCGTCCCAGGCGGTGTCCGGGCCCTCCGGCTCCTGTGCGCCGGCGCCCAGCCGTCCGAGACCGGTCAGCGGGCGCACGTACAGCGGGTAGAGGTACAGCTCCTCCGGGCTCCACGCCAGGGCGGCGTCCAGCGAGGTGCGCCAACTCGCCTCGGTCTGCCCCTCGATGCCGTAGATCAGGTCGATGTTGAGGACCGGGATGCGGGCGTCGCGGATGCGGCCGAGGGCAGCCTCCACCTCGGAGCGGTGCTGCGGGCGGACCGCGGCCCTGGCCTCGGCGTCCACGAAGCTCTGCACCCCGATGCTGATCCGCGTGGTGCCCCGGTCGGCCAGCACACCCAGCCGGTCCGCGGTGGCCGTCGACGGCGAGGTCTCCACCGACAGGGGGACCGCCCGCAGGGCGGCGCCCATCCGCTTCTCCGCGATGTCGCAGAGCCGCTCCAGCTCCCCGGCGGTGAGGAAGGTGGGGGTGCCGCCGCCGAACGCGGCGGCGGCGAAGCGCACGGGTTCCCCGTCCCCCAGGGCGTCCCGGACGGCGGTGGCCTGCCGGTCGAGCGCGTCGAGGTAACGCGTCGTCAGCTCGTCGGGGGCGCCGATCCTGGTAAAGAGGTTGCAGAACCCGCAGCGCACCTCGCAGAACGGTATGTGGACGTAGAGGGAGAGCGCGTCCTTGCGCTCCGCCGCCCAGAGTTCGCCCAGCTGCGGACGGCCGGCGGGGTGGTTTTCCAGGGGGCGGTAGGCGGTCTTGTGCGGGTAGGCGTAGACGTAGCTGCGGTACGGGCTGGTGCGGTGCGTGGTGCCGGTCATCGGCTCGCCCCCTGTTCGAGGAAGAAGTGGGCATAGGGAACGGTCCATACGGCCTCGTGACCGATCCGGTGGCCGGTGTAGCCGTCGTCGCCGTAGGCGGTGCCGTGGTCGGAGCAGACGATGGCGAAACACCTGCGCCTGCTGCTCGCGGCCGCGAAGAGACGCCCGATGTGCCGGTCCACGTACTCCAGGGCCGCGGCGTGGGTGGCCCTGGAGTCCCCCGCTCCGGGGGTGGCGCCGGGCAGGTGGAACCAGTTGGGCTGGTGCAGCGCCGACACGTTGACGAAGAGGAGGAGCCTCTCGTCCGCGGGGAGTTCCGAGACGACCTGCTCGGCGCGGGCCACCTGGGCCTCGAAGGACGTGGGGGAGGCGACCGAGAACTCCGGCTCCCAGTGGCTCTCCTGGAACATGCCGGGCAGCACCGAGCCGAGCGGGGGACGCCGGTCGAAGAAGCCCACGCCGCCGACGCACACCGTGCGGTAGCCCACGGCGGCGAGGCCGGACAGGATGTCGGGGGACTCGTGGACGAAGGTGCCGGGCGCGGTGGACTCACTGCCCGCGAACCGTGCCGCGAACAGCCTCGGGTGAGGGCCGGGCGCGGCGGGCGTCGGCAGGAAGCCCGCGAAGATCGCCTGGTGGGAGGCGTACGTGAAGCTGCCCGGAGCATGCCTCTTCTCCCAGGTGCCGCCGGGCAGATGCCGGGCGAGGTTCGGGATGCGCCCGGCCGCGGCCAGTTCCTCGGCGACGTCGTAGCGCAGCGTGTCCAGGGTGACGAGAAGGATGTCGTGGCTGCCCACGACCTCGTTCATGTCGGGCTCCGTGGCCAGCGGGTCGGGGTTCGCGGGATCAGGGGGTATCGATGACACGGTCGTTCCTCGTTCGGTCGTCACTCGTCGGGCCGGTCCTGCGGCGGTCGTCCTCCGGGCGGGCGGAGGGCGGGGAGGACGCCAGAACGGCGGCTATCTGCGCACCGTAGGTGTCCAGGCCCTCCGCGCCGCTGCCCGGCAGGCCCGTCAGTCCGGGCAGGAGGTCCCCGAAGGCGTTCACCTCGCCGACGGCGAAGCGCCGCCAGCCGGTGGCGGGCAGCAGGTCCACGCCCACGCACAGCGTGTCGGGGAAGCAGGCCGCGGCCTGCTCGCACACGGCCAGGGCGGCCTTCCAACTGCCGCCCGCCGCCTCGACGGAGGCCCGGGCCCCGTCCAGATCACCGCGCGCGCCGCCCAGGTGCAGATTGGTCATGGGGGACCTGCTGGTCCGCACGACGGCGTGCGTCGCCCGTCCCGCCACCACCACGACCCGCAGGTCGGCGGCCCGCCCCCGCTGGGAGGCCTTGGGCAGCCAGCGCTCGATGTGCAGACCGTCCGGCGCCAGGGCGTCGACGAGCGCCGCCACCTCGCCCTCCGTGGTGAGGTGGCGCACCCGGAGGGAGTTGAACAGCCGGCCCTCCCCGTCCCGCTCCACGGAGGTCGCCGCCCTGATCCGGCCCCGGCCCGCCGTCTCCACGGCCATCACCCCGGAGGCGGAGGAGCCGTGCGCGGGTTTCACGAACACCCTCGGCATGCGGTGCTCGGCCATCAGCCGGCGCACGTCCGTCCACCCCCGCACGGGGGCCGCGCCGGACCCCGAGGTGGGGGAGTCCGGCACCGGGACCCCGGCGGTGTCCAGAACGCCGTGGCAGAGCCGTTTGTCGAACATCACCCCGATGTCCCGGGGGCCGTCCAGCAGCACCGCCCCGGCCGACGCCGCCGCCCGCGCCACCTCGTGGACGGCCGCGGTGAAGCGCGCGTACCAGCGGGCCGAGCCCTCGACCCTGGTCGGATCGTCGCCCCCGCGCAGCAGCCGGTCCACCTCGGCGTCCTCGCCCGGTGAGTCGACGCGCACGGTCTCCCCCGGAAGGAAGACCGCCTCGCCACGCAGCACCTCCGGCCAGGACACGGTGCGCGCCGCCGGCAGCCCGGCGGCGCGCACTGCGTCCTGGAAGAGGCCGACCCTGCGGTCGGCGGGGATGCCGACGACCGCGAGGCGCGGCCCGCCGCTGGTCGCCGGCAGCCGCACAGCGGCCCGCGTACTCATTCGCTGACGGCCACGTAGCGGGCCTCGTCCTCGGCGTCCCAGCGGTCCGCCGCGTCGAGCAGGACCTGGACGCCCGCCCGGGCACACAGCTCCTCGATGCGGGAGACGACGGGATCCGAGAGGTAGTGATGGTGCAGATCCAGCACCGACAGGTGGGTCAGGGGCTGGCCGTCGAGCAGCGCCCCCGCCCCCGCGTCGCCGAGGGTGCCCATCGCCAGGGACAGGGATTCCAGCCGGGCGACCACCGGTGCCGAGGCGACCGCGGCCGCCAACTCGTCCTGCAACTCGCTGTTCTGCAGCCCCAGGTGGCGCAGACGCGGGAACGAGGGGCCGGAGAGCACGGGCGCCAGGTCCGCGACCGTGGCGTCCCCGCCGTACCCCTCGGAGCCGAACCAGAACTCCAGGTGTTCGAGCGCGGGCAGTTCGGACGCGCCGACCGCGCGCACGACGTGCCCCGGAAGCCCGCCCGACTCGAAGCGGAGCACCTTCAGCGACGGATGCCGCACCGGCCGCAGCCGGAGATTCTCCTCCCCGGGCACGGCGTCACCGCAGCCGCGTACGCCCAGTTCCTCCAGCAGGGGCAGCGCTTCCAGCACCGGGGTGATGTCGCAGAGCTGAAGCCAGGACACCTGGCACTCCTCGTCATCCACATCGGCGAGGAACAGGGCGCGCAGGGCCGGGAAGCGGTGCGCGTCCGAGACGAGCGCCGCGACGACCGGCTGGAGGGAGATGTAGTCGTCGTACCACCAGGGGCCGATCAGCAGTGCGCGGACCCGCTCGGTGTCGACCTCGTCGAGGAAGCGCCGCCAGACCTCCTCGAACGGCGCCTCGTGAGGCGGGCAGTCCAGCCGCCACGCCACGGATCCGGCGGTGGGCGGTGACCCGGCCCCGGTCGCGCCGGGCGGCGGCGGGGTGTGGACCGGCAGGCCGTGGAAGACGTCGGGATGGCTGGTTCCGGTCATCGGGCCCTCACTCCGAGACCGCGGTGTAGCGGCCCTCGGGGCCGCGGTTGTCCCACGGCTCGCACCGGTCGGCGAGGTCGACCGACACACCGTGCGGCTCCAGAGCCGCGGTGACGCGGCCCTCCATCGGCTCCGTCAGGAAGTGGTGGTGCAGGTCGAGCGAGGCGAGGTGGGTGAGCGGCTGGCCCTCCAGCAACGCGGCCGCGCCCTCGTCGCCCAGCGTGCCGTTCGACAGGTCGAGGGAGCGGAGCTGCGCGACGACGGGCGCCGAGCCGATCGCGGCGGCGATCTCGTTCTGCAGCTCGCTGTTGCGCAGGCCCAGGTGGCGCAGCCGGGGGAAGCGGGTACCCGCGAGCAGCGGCGCCAGATCGGGGAGGGACGCGTCGCCCCCGTACGCGGACACACCGAGCCAGAGCTCCAGACGCTCCAGCGCCGGGAACCCGCTGTCCAGCACCCCGCGCACGGCCTGCGCGGGCAGACCCCCGCTCTCGATGACGAGCTCCCGCAGGGAGCCGTGCTCGACGGGCGGGAACTCCAGGTCGGTACCGCCGCGCACCCCGAGGTGGGTCAGGTCCGGGAAGGCGGTGAGCAGGGCGGTGACGTCGGACTGCTCGATCCACGAGATCTCGGCCTCCTCCATCACCAGGTCCCCGACGAACACCGCCGTGAGCGAGGTCAGCCGGCGGGCCGCGGCGACAACGAGCCCGATGGGATAGGCCGACGTCTCCTCGTACGACTCACCCCACTGACCGATGATCAGGGCCCGGACACCTGACGGATCGACGGCTTCGAGGAAGGCGTCGAACTCCTCCTCCCAGCTGGCCGAACCCTCGTCGGGGCCGTACGGGTCGACGCTGACGCGCCAGGCCACGGCATCGGCCGGGGGACGCGCCGCCCCCTCGGTCCCACGCCGGAAATCGACGGCCGGGAGGCCGGACAACTCGTGCAGACGGTCCGCGTCGGACATGGCGCTGAGCTCCTGGTGCTGGAGGCGACTGATGTCTGCCAGGTTTATCAAGCGCCACTGACAACGGCGCGATCGGCCCCGCGACCACGGGCCGTTCCGGGACCGGGAGACGGCAACCGGCGGCTCGCGCACCTCACGTCCTCCTGCCGGTGCACCCCACTTCTCCCCGCCGGTGCACCCCAGTTCCCCCCGCCGGTGCAGGCCGCCGCGACCCGTCCCGGGGGCCGTCGGCGATGCTCCCGCCGCCGGTCGGGGAAGCGGAGAGCCCGAGGGCGGTCAGGTTCGGTACGGGGGGAGGGTGACGTTCTCCGTTCCGACGTCGATCTCCACCCAGGACTCATCCACGCCGACGGGGATGGGGGACGCCAGGTCGAACAGCACCGGCCGGTGGCCCATCCGGAGGCGGGCCGCCCCGTAGTCGGCCAGGTGGAGGAGGCCGCGCATGACCACCCGGTCGCCCTCCTGCCGGAGTTCCGGCACGGTGCCGGCGGCCGGCCGGGTGTTCCGGCCCCGGCGGAGGTCCGCGTCGACGGTCCGTTCGACGAGGTGCCGGCCGTCGGGTTCGTGCGGGACACCGATCCAGGGCACCACGGCGGACCCGATGGGGGTGTGCACCCGAACCCTCATGTGCGGCCGCGGGACCTGCGGCAGGCTCTCCGTGCGGACGAACATCGCCCCGTCGTGCATGACGCCACGCATCGGAGCCACGGTGAACGGGCCCCGGCTGCCCCTGCGGCCGGACGGCCCGGCAGGGCGTCAGCGGGACCTGAGCCACGACCGCCGGAACCCGCTGCGGGTACCGATGTCAGACCCCCCTCGTAGCGTTTTCCCTGTGGCCGGCACAGCGGGTGCCGGGACGGAGGGGAGACGTCTGTGTACCGGCAGGGCGATGTACTGATGGTGGCTCTGGACGAGTCGGAGGTGCCCGCGCACTTCCTCGAGGCGCCGGGTGAACTGCGCGACGGGCGGGGGAGGCTGGTCCTGGCGCTGGGTGAGGTCACCGGTCACGCGCACGCCGTTCAGGGGCCGGGCCGGCTGATGCGGGAGGCCGGGCCGTTCGGTCCGATGCTGCTCCATCTCCCCGAGGGCGGACGCGTGGTGCACGAGGAGCACGCCGCGATAGCCCTCCCGAAGGGCTGGTTCCGGGTGGTGCGTCAGCGCGAGTACGCCCCGGGCGCGGTCCGGATCGTCGCGGACTGATCCTGCGGTGCTGCGCGGTCCTTGGTGGTGCGGTGTGCGGGCCGGTTCCTCCGGAGTCGGTGGTGATCCGGTGGGAGGCGGCCCGGTGAAGTGTGGTCGAGAACAGGAACAGGGGACGGGGAATACCGATGCAGTACGTGAACGCGTGGCGGTCCGTGGCGGCGGCGACGGGCAGGGCCGACCGGGCCGCGGCCGAGGACGGGGTGCGGCGCGCCTACCGTGGCGCGGGGCTCGCGGAGCCGGAGCGCTTCATCTGGGCGGACTCGCCCAGGGCGGCCGTCGAGGTGGTGGAGAAGCTGGCGGGTGCGGGACGTTCGGTGCGTGAGGAGGTCCGCACCCGCCCCTGGGCGGAGGAACGCCGCCGGATGTACGACGAGCTGGGCCCGGCCGGATGGTCCGCCCTGTGGTCGGCCACCGGGGCCCAGCTGTGGGAGACGACGGCCGCGCTCGCCGAGCGGATACGGACGGGAGTCGTCGCCGAGCTCGCCCCGCGGCCCGAGGACGAGGCGTCCGTCCGCCTCGTGCTGCTCGACGCCGTCCTCGGCCAGCACGACGCGGCCTGGCTCGCGGCCTTCGACGGACGTGGGGACCGGCTGACCGGGCTGGCCGAGGTGGCCAGGAACGCCGGCTGGTGGTGGCCCTACGAGCACGCGGTGGTGATCAGCGAGAGGCCCGAGGCGCTCCACCGCGACGAGGCCGGACGGCTCGACCGGGGTGACGGCCCGGCCCTCGCCTACCCGGACGGATTCGCCCTGTACGCCTGGCGGGGCATGCCGGTTCCGGCCGAGTTCCTGGACGGCCTGACGAGCCTGACCCCGGACCGGATACGCGCGGAGGGGAACGCCGAACTGCGCCGCGTCATGCTCGAGTACTACGGCTACGACCGCTACCTCGCGGAGTCGGGAGCCAAGCCCGTGCACAGGGACCGTACCGGAATCCTCTGGCGTATCGCGATGGAGGGGGACGAGGACGTCGTGATGGTCGAGGTCGTCAACTCGACGCCCGAGCCCGACGGGACGCACCGCACCTACTGGCTGCGGGTGCCGCCCAGGACCCGCAAGGCGAAGGAGGGTGTCGCCTGGACCTTCGGGCTCGAAGGGGAGGAGTACGCGCCGGTGCGCCAGACCTGACGGGCCGTGCGGCCGTCCGCAGAAGCCTGCCGGACGGGGGGCCGGGGTTGCTGCGTTGCCAAGCTGGGGGCAGGGGTGAGGGGTGACGGGGGCTGCGGCCCCGGCGGGGGCCGGGCCAGTGGGCGGGGGAGGTGGCCGTGCGTGCTCGGGCGGGGCTGCGGCCGTGGTGCGCGCGGAGGGGGCCATGCACGGGGGAGCGATGCGCGGCGGTTCGGGTCGGCGTATGGCGAAGGGCGCCGGGTGTGCCTGGGCGGGAGCGCGGCCAGGGATGCGGGGAGGCCGCGGCGAGGGCGTTCGGGCCGGTGGCGGTGGTCCAGCGGCCGAGAGATCCGGACCGTGTACGGCTGTGAGGGCCAGGGGCCAGGGGCCAGGGGCCGGAGGCTGCGGGGTGTCCGCGCGCCATGACAGACCTCCGGTCGCCGGAGATCCAGGGCCCGTACGTATCCCGGCCCGTACGAATTCCGGCCCGTACGAATTCCGGCCCGTACGAATCCCGATCCGTGGGACTCCGGTCCGTGGGGTCCCGGTCCAGGGGCCGCCGATCCTTCGTACCCCTGATCCTTGGGGCCCTGGGCTGTGGGGGACCGGGCAGGGCTGTGACCCCCGGGGGTGGGACCTCACCGGGTTCTGGGACGGCGCCGGACTTGGGGGACGGTGCCGCGCTGTGGGAGACACCGGGCCTGGCGATGGTCTGCGGCAGTTGGGCTCAGGCGGTCAGAACCTCGTGGTCGATGCCGAGTTCGCGCGCGAGCGCCTCTTCCGTCCACCGCAGCATGGTGGCCCTGGAGAGCGGGCCCGCGTAGGACGTCATCTGGACGGCCAGCCCGTCCAGGAGGGCGGTCAGCCGCCAGGCCACGGACATCGGGTCCTCGCAGCGGAACTCACCCGCTGCGGCTCCCTCCTCGATGACCTCGGCCAGCTCGGCCTTCCACTGCTGGTCGAGATCTCCGGCCACGTCGCGCAGCACCGGATCACGCAAGGAGGAGGACCAGCCCTCGATCCACAGCCGCCACCCCTTGGCCTGACCCGTCGGCGCGTACCAGCGCACGGCGGCCCGGAGCCGCCGGACCGCGCTGGTGCGGCGGGTCAGCAGCCTGCGCAGATGGGCGAGGTCGGACTCCGCGGCGTAGGCGAACGCGGCGGCGACCAGCTTCTCCTTCGACGAGAAGTGGTAGAGCACCAGGGCGTTGCTCACTCCGAGGACGGCGGCCACATCGGCGATCCGTACCGCCGACACGCCCCGGACCTCGATCTGTTCGACGGCAGCGCGCAGAAGTTCCTCGCGACGCTCCGCCACGCTCAGCCGTACTCTCGCCACGCGGTCACCTTAGCCAACGCCCTGCTCCGCACGTCCGCCCGCGTCCCCGCCGGACGGCCCGTACCAGCCGAACCGCTCGGCCATCACCGGCAAGCGGTCCGCGACGAGCGCGTGCGCCGCCGCACGGGGAGTGCTGCCGTCCGCCGCCGCTCGCTCCAGCACGCGGTCGACGAGGGCGCGCATGGAACGGCGGGTGTACCCGAAGGCCTCCTCCGCGCCGGGTCCGATGTCCCCGAACAGCGTCCACCACCACCACGCGTTGGTCGCGGAGTTGACGACCACATCGGGCAGCACCGTGATCCCGCGCGCGGCGAGCAGCGCCTCCGCCTCCGGAAGCACCGGCATGTTCGCCGCCTCGACCACCCAACGAGCCTTGACCAGAGCCTGATTCACGGCATCCACGGCGTAGGACACGGCCGCCGGAACCAGGATCTCGGCGTCCGCGGCCAGCCAGGCGTCGGCGGGCAGCTCCAGGTCCCGCGCGCGCAGCGCGCCGCGGTCCACCGTCCCGTAGGCATCCCGCGCGGCGAGCAGCGCCTCGACGTCCAGGCCCGCGGGATTGGCGATCGTGCCCTTGACGTCGGCGACCGCGACGACGGTCAGGCCGGCCTCCGAGAGGAAGCGCGCCGTCGCCCCGCCCATGGTGCCGAACCCCTGGAGGGACACCCGGGCACCGCCGTGGGCCACACCCGCCCGCTCCAGTGCGGCGAGGGCGGATTCCGCGACCCCGCAGCCGCCGACCAGCTCGTCCAGCCCGATCCCGTCCACCGTGACCGCGAAGGCGTCCGCGAGGCGCCGCCGTGCCTCCGCCTCGTCGTCCAGCAAGGGGTAGACGGCCTGGACCGTGGAGACGAGCCCGGCCTCCGCCGCGGCCCGGTCGACGAGGTCCTGGCGGAGCCCGAGATCCTCGCCGGTCGTCCAGACGCTCTCCACGTACGGGCGCACGGCCCGCAGGAAACGGACGAGCACCCCGTAGGCGGCCGGGTCCCGCGGGTCGCAGTCGATGCCTCCCTTGGCGCCGCCCAGGGGGATGTAGCGCGCCCGCGGGGCGTCGGCGTCGAAGTGCAGCGCCTCCTTCATCGTCATGCCCCGTGCCAGGCCCGCCACCTCCGCGAGGGTGCAGCCCTCCCGCATCCGCAGCCCCCCGCTCGACACACCGCGCACCAGCCGGTCGACGACGAGGTACCCCCTGGTGCCGGTGACGTGGTCCGTCCAGGTCAGGGAGATCAGCGGGGCGGGGGCGGGGGACGGCACGGCGCGGCTCCTGGGTGGCCTGAGTCGATCTACTGAACAGCGAGTCAGTATCGGGAAGCGCCGCACCGCTGTCAACGCGGTCCGGAGGGCGGGGGTGACATCGCCGTGCGGCGGAACGAGGAATCCTTCGGCTGGTACGGACGTTGGAGTCGGCATGACGGACATCGAATCCGCGCGCGAAGCGCTGCTCCGGCTCTTCGGGGAGTACGACGGCGGAGTGCTGGTCACCCTCAAGCGTGACGGCAGGCCCCAGCTGTCCAACGTGAACCACGCCTACTACCCCGACGAAGGGGTGATCCGTGTATCCATCACGGAAGGCCGTGCGAAGACCCGTAACCTCCGTCGGGATCCCCGGGCCGGCTACCACGTGACCAGCGACGACCGCTGGGCCTGGACGGTCGCCGACGTCACCGCCGAGCTCACGCCGCCCGCCGCGGACCCCCACGACGCGGTCGTGGAGCAGCTGATCGCCCTCTACCGGGACGTCCGGGGCGAGCACCCCGACTGGGACGACTACCGCAGGGCGATGGTCGAGGACCGCAGAGTCCTCCTGACCCTGAGAATCGAACACGTATACGGCCAGCCGCGTGCCTGACGCCGCACCCGCGACACGGCTCCGGGGAGGGCGCGAACGTTGCTCCGTTCACCGTCGTGCTCTCGCTCTGTCGTACCTCCCGACCATAATGAGACGACACCGACTCCCTCAGGAGATGTTGTGACCGGCGCAGACAACCAGCCCTCGCTCCGTACAAGACTGCGCTCGCTGCGCCCCGACTCCTTCGGAGCGGACCCGGCGGGGGCGCGGATGGAGCGGATCCGCCGCTCGCCCAATTTCGCCGACGGAGTCTTCCAGAACCCGGAAGGGGCCCGGACCAGGCCCACGGGCTCCATGCTCGAATTCGCCAAGGTGTACTTCCAGAAGGAGGAGCGGGCGCGCAGGTCCCCGCTCGGTACCGTGCCCGTCCACGCCACGACCCTCGCCGACCTGGCCGCTCCGGCGGCGACGGGCCTGAGGGTGACCTGGCTGGGCCACTCCAGCGTGCTCGTCGAGATCGACGGACGCCGGGTGCTGTTCGATCCGGTCTGGGGGGAGCGCTGCTCGCCGTTCCCGTTCGCGGGACCCAAGCGGCTGCACCCCGTACCGCTGCCGCTCGCCTCCCTGGGACCCGTCGACGCAGTCGTGATCTCCCACGACCACTACGACCACCTGGACCTGCCGACGATCAAGGCCCTGGCGGGGACGGACACGGTCTTCGCCGTGCCCCTCGGGGTTGGCGCCCACCTGGAGCGATGGGGCGTCCCCCTGGACCGCATCCACGAGCTCGACTGGAACGAGACCGCCCGCGTCGCGGGCATCGGCCTGACCGCCACCCCCGCGCGGCACTTCTGCGGCCGGGGCCTGCGCAACCAGCAGCACACACTCTGGGCGTCGTGGGTCGTGACGGGGCCGGAGCACCGGGTCTACCACAGCGGGGACACGGGGTACTTCTCCGGCTTCCAGGACATCGGTGCCGCGCACGGCCCCTTCGACGTGACCATGATCCAGGTCGGCGCCTACTCGGAGTACTGGCCCGACATCCACATGACACCGGCCGAGGGGCTGCGGGCACACCTGGACCTCCAGGGGGGCAAGGCGCACGGTGCGCTGCTGCCGATCCACTGGGGCACGTTCAACCTCGCCCCGCACCCGTGGTCCGAGCCCGGGGAGTGGATGCGGGAGGCCGCCGCCGAGGTCGGGCAGGCGGTGGCGCTTCCCCGTCCGGGTGAGCCGTTCGAACCTGCGGGGAAGCTGCCCGCGGACGCCTGGTGGCGTGCCGTCTCGGCGCCCATCGCGCCCCACTGGCGCCGTGCGGAGGTCGCGGAGACCGCACCGGTGCAGCAGGAAGAGGTGGACCTCGCGGGCGAGCGGTGACGGGGGAGCGCGCGGTGCCCGGCGACGGCCTCGGACGCTGAGCGGCCTGCCGCGCGAGGCACGGGATCGCGTTGCGGGCGGCCGTCCGAGGTCCCGTACGGGAGGGAGGCCGGGCGGCGGTGCGGCGACGTCCGTGCTCCCTCCCCTGCGCCCGGTCCTCCGCAGCTCGCCGTAGTCCCATGGAGGTGGGGGCGGGTGTGGTCCCGGGCGGAGGTTCGGGGCCACGTGAGGACGGCGTTGCCGCCCGCAGGGTGCCCGGCCTCTCGGGGTGTCCCGGCCGGGTTCACCAGCCGACGAGGTCCGTGGAACGTCGAACGAGCCAGTCCGTGAACGACACGGGCTCACCGTCCAGGTGCAGAGGCAGGATCTGGTCACAAGTGGCCCGGCCGTCGAACCACAGGGAGCCGGAGTGCGGACCGGTGACGACGAGCAGGGTCGAGAAGCCGCAGCCGTTGTCCTGGAGGAAGACGGCTCCGGACGTCTTGCGTTCCTGGAGCACCGCGTATTCGGCGTCCCACTGTTCGTACGCCGCCCGGTAGCCGCTGTGGTCCGGGAAATGGTCCGGCAGGGGCTCGCGCGCGTCCAGGTCGTCCTCATGGGCGCGGTACGAGTCGGGATGCGGGAAGGCCGTGGCGAGAAGCCCGTAGTTGGTGTGCGTGTCCCCGTGCCAGCCCCACCCCGCCGCGGATCGGCACAGGTGGTTCACCGTGCCGCGCACCTCCTGCCGGAGCAGGTACTGACGGTACTGGTCCGGGAACGCGATGCCCAGCGCCGCCTCCGCTTCGCCGATCTCCGCTTCGGACAGCGGCGCCGCCCGGCAGGAACTCCGCACCGATGGGGGAGAGCTGGACTGCGCGAACCGCCGCCCCCGGGCCAGGCGTTCTGCTTCCGCGATCCAGTCGTTCGTCACGGGAGCGAGGGTAGACCGGCTCCCGCTCCGGACCGGGTGGGGAGCTGACGATGCCCCGTAGCCCCGTAGCCCCGTAGCCCCGTAGCCCCGTGGAGCGCTTCGGGCGGAACGCGGGCCCGCCTTCCGTTACGGGGCGGGAGGCCGCTGAGGGGAGCGCAGGACGAGCAGGGTGATCTCGCTGGGGGCGAAGACGCGGAACGGCGGGCCCCAGAAGCCGGTGCCGCGGCTGGTGTAGAGGAGCGTGCGGGCGCCGTGGCGGCTGAGGCCGGCGAGGGCGGGCTGGTCGATGCGGACCAGGTGGTGGAAGGGCCAGATCTGGCCGCCGTGGGTGTGGCCGGAGAGCTGGAGGTCGACACCGCCGGCCGCTGCCTGGTCGATGAACTTGGGCTGGTGGGCCAGGAGCAGCACGGGCAGGTCGGGGTCGGCCCCGTCGAGGGCTCCGGCAAGGTGGGCGCGGTGGCCGGCCAGGCCGGAGGACTCGGCGGTGACGTCGTCCACCCCGGCGACCACGAGGGTGTCGCCGCCGCGTTCGAGCAGCAGATGGCGGTTGCGCAGCGGCTCCCAGCCCAGTTCGTCCATCAGGTCGACCCAGCCCTGGGCCTCGCTGTAGTACTCGTGGTTTCCGGTGACGTAGACCAGGGCCCGCGTGGCTCGTACGGTGGCGAGCGGCGCGGCCTGGGCGCGGCGGCGTTCGGCCGTGCCGTCCGCGATGTCGCCGGTGTGGCAGACCAGGTCGGCCTCCAGCGTGTTCACCGTCTCGCAGACCCGTGCCGACCAGCGTGCGCGGTCGAGCGGGCCGTAGTGGGTGTCGGTGATCAGGGCGACCCGTGTGCCGTCCAACCCGGCCCCCAGGCGCGGGAGTTCGACGTCGAGCCGGCGTACCCGTGGCACTCGGCGGGCCTCGGCGTACCCCCAGGCGAGCAGCACGGCCGAGGTGCCGAGGACCGCCCAGGTGACGATGCGGGCCCGGTCCTGGCCGTCCCCTACGCCGGCCACGGCCAGGGCGGGACGCAGCAGGACGCCGAAAAGGACGGACCAGGTGAACAGGACCCAGACGGCGCCCAGCAACGTGTCCCCGACGATCGCGGCCCGGTCCTGCTGCCGCCGGCCGTGGCCGCGCATCATCGCGATGGGCATGCCGATCAGGCCGAGGGCGAACAGGGCGGTGCCGGTCAGTGCGACGGGGAGCGGCCAGCGCTGGCCGGTGTGGAGCAGCACCCAGCAGGGCACGGCCCACAGCAGGACGGGGGCGATCAGGGGGATGTACCGCATCAGGCGGCCCAGCAGGGTCCGCCGATTCGCGTCCGCCGTGCTGTCGCTGGGCCGGGTCTCGCTGGTGTCGGTCACGCTTCCCCTCCGGAAGTTGCCGGGCTGCCGTCGCGCGCACTGTATCCGGTGGTGCTCGGGCCGGTGCCACGGGCGGGGTGCTCACGGTGGCAGCCCCGTGCGCGGTCCCGTACGGCGAAAGCGTCGAGGCGGCCACCACGGCCAGTCTCGCTCACCCGGCGTCGGCCCGGTCCTCGCCCGGCAGCCTCCCGGGGCGCCGGGCCGACGTGTGACCGCCCGCCGTTCCACCCGGGGTGGCTGAACCGCGCCTCGCGCAGAGCGTTGCCGCAGACCTCCGGGCCTCGGGGCCTCCGGGCTTCCCGGGGCGGTGGCGTCCCCCGCCCTCCGGCCATGGACGGCGCGGTCGGGCAGCAGCAGCACCCTGCCACGGGCGTGCCCACCCCCCCCGGCGATCACCGTCCGTCGAACGGTGCCGCCGATCCGTCGAACGGTCCTCAGGCGCCGGGGCCGGGTCGGTGCCGGTCGTCGGCCGGGTTCGCGCGGCTGCCGGGCCTCCTGCCGCCGTCGTTGGCCATGAGCCAGCTCGACAGCTCCCGCATGGCCGCGTCGATCTCGTCGTGCGCGTAGTGGTCGGGGTCCCATCCGGCGTACAGGGAGATGGTGAGCGGACGGCCCAGGCAGGTCAGGCCGCGGGTGCGCAGGTCGAACTGCGGGTGGTCGACGACGACGCAGACGCCGTGGCCCGCGGCGGCCAGCGCCTGGGCCATGGCCTCGGACTGCGGCTCGAACGCGGGGCGCAGCGGTGTGCCCTGCTCGTACAGGGCGCCGTCGAGGGCGCGGCGTACGGCGCTGGCCCGGCTGCTCACGATGACCGGGTGGCCGAGCACGCTCACCAGCTCCAGGTCGCCGCTCCCCTCCAGGGCCAGGGGGTGGGAGGAGGGAATCTGGACGCTGATCCTCCGGCCGCCGAGGCGCCGCGCGGCCATACCCCCGGGCGGCGGACCGGTCGAGATGCCGATGTCGACGTCCCCGGCCGCCAGCCGGTCGTAGACCTGATCGGGTTCGCAGGCCCGGGCGTCGGCGAAGGGGCCGCCGAGTTCGGCGACGAACGGAGCGATGACGTGCGCGATGGTGGAGGCGGGGCAGGCCACCCGGAACTGGAGCGGGCTCTGCCCCGAAACGGCTTGCAGCAGTTCCGTACCGCGGGCGGCGCGCAGGGTGAGGTCCCTCGCCACGGGTACGAAGCGCCGTCCGGCGGCCGTCAGCTGGACCCCCGCGCTCGTCCGCCTGAGCAGTTCCGCGCCCAGTTCGCGCTCCAGGGACCGCAGCTGCCGGGAGATGGAGGGCTGGGCCACGTGGACGCGTGAGGCGGCCGCCGTCATGGAGCCGGTGTCGACCACCGCCAGAAAATAGCGCAGGACCCGCAGTTCCACAGTGCCTCCTCATGCCGGGCAGGTTCGCCTTCCCGGCGCCCTCGCAGCCCCGGTCGGCTGCACTCGGCGAGGGCCATGCCTCCGGGCTATGGCCGTGCAGCTCAGAAGGTACTGGACTGTATGGCCGGTCCGCCACGACACTATGGCGAACCGGACAACGCAGATCGAACGGGCACCCGCAGCGTCGCGGTCAGCGCAGGGCCCAGCCCATCGCACCTCGCGCCCCGCACCGGTCGAATCCGCCGGAACCGCAGCTCACTCCCGGAGTCAGCCATGCCCCAAGCCACACCCAGCCGCAACGCCAGACGCGCCACCACCGCGTCCTTCATCGGGACCGCCGTCGAGTGGTACGACTTCTACATCTACGGCACCGCCACCGCCCTGGTGTTCGGCAAGCTGTTCTTCCCCGGCGCGAGCCCCGCCGCCGGTACGCTCGCGGCCTTCGCCACCTTCTGGGTCGGCTTCCTCGCCCGCCCTCTCGGCGGGCTGATCTTCGGCCACATCGGCGACCGGGTGGGACGCAAGAACGTCCTCGTCACCACCCTGGTCCTGATGGGGACCGCCACCACCCTCATCGGCCTGCTGCCCACCCACGCCAGCATCGGCGTCGCCGCACCGGTCCTGCTGGTCCTGCTGCGCGCCATCCAGGGCATCGCGGTCGGGGGTGAGTGGGGCGGTGCCGTGCTCATGGCCACCGAGAACAGCGACCGCGAACGCCGCGGCATCGCCGGCATGTGGGTCCAGCAGGGCTCACCGGCCGGGTCCATCCTGGCCACCCTCGTCTTCATCGCCGTGGGCCGCCTGCCCGACGACGCGTTCATGACCTGGGGCTGGCGCGTGCCCTTCCTGCTCTCCGCCCTGCTGGTGGTCATCGGCCTGGTCATCCGGCTGAAGGTCACGGAGTCCGCCGAGTTCGAGGCGGCCAAGCGGCAGGAGGACGCCGCTCCGAAGATTCCCGTGGTCGAGCTGTTCCGCAGCTCCTGGCCGCTCGTCCTGCTCGGTGTGGGCGCCAGCGCCATGGGCATCTCGTCCGCCTACTTCACGAACACCTTCGTCCTGTCGTGGGCCACGAGCGACCTGGGCGTGCACCGGGGAACGATGCTCAACATCCTCCTGGTCCTCGCCGTCATGCAGTTCCTGTGGCAGCCCCTCGCGGCGCTGCTCGCCCAACGGGTGGGAACCGTACGCCTGATGGCGGGCGCCTTGATCGCCAACATCGTCGTCGCGGTGCCGATGTTCCTCCTGATCGCCACCCGCGACAGCACGCTCATCGGGGTGGGGCTCGCCCTGGGCGTACTCACCGGGTGCAGCTACTACGCGCTGCTGGCCGGCTTCCTGTCCCAGGCGTTCCCGGTCAAGGTCCGCTACACGGGGGTCTCGCTGGCGTACCAGCTGTGCAGCACCATCATCGGCGGCTCCACGCCCTTCGTCGCCCAGTGGCTGCTCACCCGGGGAGGCGGCCACTGGCCGGTGGTCGGGTACTACATCACGCTCCTGCTGCTGACCACGGTCTGCGTACTGGCCCTGGCCCGGCGGAGCTCCGGCCGCCCCGAGGCCGCCGGATCCGGCACCCGGGAGCCGGAGGACGTGCCCACCGTCGCGTAACTCCCGCCGCACGCACGAACTCCCCCGGAGGGAACCAGCCATGCACCTGGACGCACTGTTCACCAACGGCCGCTTCACCACGCTCGACGCGGACCGGCCCACCGCCCACACCGTCGGAGTCGTCGCCGGACGCGTCGTCGGCCTCGACGACGAGGTCTCCGGATGTACCGCCGACCACGTCCACGACCTGCGGGGCGCCCCCGCGGTCCCCGGCTTCAACGACGCCCACCAGCACCTGAGCCTGCGTGGCCGCCGCCTCCTCCAGCTCGACCTGCACGCGGGCACCGTCCCCACGCTCGACGCCCTCTACGCCGCGGTACGGGAACGGGCGTCGCGCCTCGGCCCCGGCGAATGGCTCTTCGGAGCGGGCTACGACCAGAACAAGATCGGTGCCCACCCCACGGCCGAGGCACTCGACGCAGCGGCCCAGGGACACCCCGTATGGCTGGAGCACGTCTCCTGCCACATGGGAGTGGCCAACACCGCCGCCTTCGCCCGCGCCGGATACACCGACCGGACCGGCGTTCCCGACATCGACGGAGGCCACGTCGAACGCGCCCCGGACGGCCGCGCGACCGGTCTGCTCCAGGAGACCGCGCAGCACCTGGTGACCCGGGCGTTCCGCCCCACGCCCGTGGACGCGGTCGTCGCCGCCATCAAGGCCGGCAACGACCAGGGCGTGACGGAGGGCATCACCAGCATCACCGAACCGGGGATCGCCGCCGCCGAACACGTCGGGCACGGGCCCGCCGACCTGCACGCCTTCCACCGTGCCGTGCAGGAGGGCGTGCTGGACATCCGCACCACGGTCATGCCCTACATGACCGTGCTGCACGACCTGGGCGCCGTCGGTGACGGGGACACCTGGTTCGGACTCGACCTGGGGCTGCGCAGCGGCTTCGGCGACGACCGCCTGAAGATCGGCGCCACCAAGATAGCCACGGACGGCTCCCTCATCGGCCGCTCCGCGCACATGTGCTGCGGGTACCACGACGAACCGGAGAACTCCGGGTTCCTGCAGTTCGACGAGGACTGGCTGCACCGCACGATCACCGAGGCGCACCGGTGCGGCTGGCAGGTCGCCGCCCACGCCATCGGGGACGCCGCCATCGACGTCGTCCTGGACGCCTTCGAAGCGGCGCAGGCCGCACACCCGCGCCCGGACGCACGCCACCGCATCGAGCACTTCGCCGTCGCCTCCGACGCACAGGTCCGCCGCCTCGTCGCCAACGGCGTCGTCCCCGTCCCGCAGGGACGTTTCGTCTCCGAGATCGGCGACGGCATGATCACGGCCCTGGGCCCCGAGCGCTCCGCCCTCTGCTACCGGATGCGCAGTCTCCTGGACGCCGGAGCCGTCCTCCCCGGCAGCAGCGACGCACCGGTCGCGCACGGCAGCCCGCTGCTCGGCATCCACGACATGGTCAACCGCCGCACGGCCACCGGAGTCCCCCTGGCACCCGCCGAGGCGGTCACCCCCGCACAGGCGCTGTACGCCTATACCGTGGGTTCCGCCTACGCCGAGCATGCCGAGGACCGCAAGGGCAGGCTGGCGCGGGGCATGCTGGCGGACTTCGCCGTCCTCTCGGACGACCTGCTGACCGTCGCTCCGGACCGGATCGCCGGTCTGTCCGTCGGGGCCACGGTGATCGGCGGCCGGGTCGTCCACGACGACGGCGCACTCGGCTGACGTGACCTGACCTGACCTGACCTGACCGGCCGGCCCGGCGACGTCGCCGGGCCGGCCGTCGGGGCCGTGCGGCACCGATGGGACGTCAGGACCGTGCGGCGCCGGGCCGTCCGGCCGAAGCGGCGGAGGAACCGCCCGCGCGGGACGCGGTGTCCGCCCGCGGTGTGCGAGCGGTGTGCGAGCGGTGCCGATCGGGCGGACGGGGTGGGTCCGGCTGCCGGGCCGGGGGCGCCGGGACGCGTGCGTGCGCCCGGTGCTCCCGGCCCGCGCCCGTTCACCGCGTCCGCCCACGAGGCCGGCCGGGCGGTGCGTTCCGTCCGGCCTGTTCCTCGCCGTGGCCACGGAACGCCCCGCGGCCCGTCCGCGTACGACCGGTCCGGCCCCGGGGTGGCCCTGCGTCAGGGGCCGGATGTGCGGCCGAGCGCAGGGGCCAGCTTCATCGCGATGTCGGTGAGTATCTGCTCGTAGTCCTCGTGCTCGAAGGTGAAGGGAAGCGCGAAGGCCACCTCGTCCACCTCACGGAACGCCGCGTGCGCCTGCAACCGCTCGGCGATCATGTCCGAGGTACCGACCAGGTCGGGCGCGAACATCATGCGTGCCGGGCCCTGCGGCGCCGTCGTACGGGGCAGCCGCTCGGCGGCGTACCGCTCGTACCTGGCCCGCTGCTCCGGTGACGCCGAGTCGGTGGGAACGACGACCAGGCCCTGGGAGACGCGGGCGGCCTCCCCGTCGGGGTGGGCGGCCCGGAAGGCGCGGATGTGCGAGAGCTGGATCGCGGCGAAGTCGGCCGGCTCGTCGGCGGGTGTCTCGGCCTTGACGACGCTGCTGGTCAGCAGGTTCATCCCGTGCTCACCCGCCCACCGGGCCGACCGCAGGCTGCCGCCGCCGTACCACATCCGCCGGGACAGCCCCGGTGCGTGCGGCTGCACCCGGTCGGAGAAGACCTCGAAGCCCTCCGTGCCGCCGGATCCGGTGGCGGGTTCGCCCCGCACCAGGTCCAGCAGCCTTTCCACCCGCCCGTAACCGAAGTCCTCGGCGTCCCCGGTCTCCGGGTAGAGGGCGTCCTTGACCCGGTCGTAGAACATCGGAGGACCGACGCTGACACCTGGATTGAGGCGGCCGCCCGACAGGACGTCCACCGTGGCCAGGTCCTCGGCGAGCCGCAACGGGTTCTCCCAGCCGAGCGGGGTGACCGCGGTGCCGAGCTCGATGCGCCGGGTGCGCTGCGTGGCGGCCGCCAGCACGGCGACGGGGGAGGAGATGCCGTACTGCAGATGGCGGTGGCGGACCCAGGCACTGTCGAAACCGAGCCGCTCGCCCAGCTCGATCAGCTGGAGCGTGGACTCGTGTCCCCGGCCCGGGTCGGTCCCGTCGAACAGTCCTATGGTCAGGAACCCCAGCTTGCGCAGCGGTCGTGATGTGAGTGGCACTCAGCCCTCCAACGGTGGGTCGCCCAGCCCTACGGGCGTGACAACAGGAGGCCGTCCCACGGTGTTCCCGCCGGCCGGGTGTGCTTCCCGGCCCGGCCGGGAAGAGGGCCGCCGTCCGCCCGCTTCCCGGAGAGGGCTGGTCAGGCGGGGGCGGGGAGTATGTCCGGTGCGGCCGTCCCCGCCCGTGCGGCGTCCCAGGCCGCCGCGCACAGCGAGTCGGACACGGCGGACACGTAACGGGCGGCGGAGAGCCAGTGGGTGGCGAAGCCGTCGGGGTCGGCGGGCAGCAGGCGGCCGAAGGGGTCGCGACCGCGCCGGGCCGCCGAGTCGCACAGGGCCGAGAGCAGGCCGGCGGCCGTGGGAAGGCCCGCCGTGCGGAGGCGGCGGGCCTCGGCGGAGAGGTCACCGAGCATGCCGAGTGCGGCCCGGCCCCCGGGGACGGCCTGTTCGACACGTCGCTCCAGGAGGTGCAGGGGTGAGCCCGCGTCGCGGTCGCCGGGCCCCGGCGGCACCGGGTGCACGCGAGCGGCCGGGGCGGGAAGGTCGGCACGGCGCAGACGGTCGAAGCCGAGGTCGACCGTGCCCTCACCGGTGGGGTGCGAGCAGGCGAGGAGTGCGAGCCGGGGATGGGGCGCGGGTACCAGGCGGCCGATGACCCGCAGCCGCGTCCCCGGCGCCGTGGCCAGGAGCATCACGTTGTCCCGGTGGGCCAGGGCGGGGTCGTCGTCGGCGACCGTGAGCCGGACGGGGATGCCACCGTCGCACAGGGCGAGCAGGCAGGTACCGCCCGGATCCCGTACGGCGCCCAGGAGTTCGACGTCCAGGAAGAGCAGGTCGCTGCCGCCGCCGTCCGGGTCCCCGTAACGCGACACGGCCGCCAGAGCCCGTGCGGCCTGCTCGGAGGGCGGTACCTCCCACAGGGCGGCGAGCGGCGGCTCCGTCCACGCCGCGCCCCGGGCGGTCACGGCCCTGACCCCCTTGCCGGCGCCCAGCCGGCCGTCCGGCGAGACCGTGGCCCCCGAGACGGCCAGCCCGGCCCGGCCCAGTTCCCGGTGGGTGAGCGCGCTCTCCCCGAGGCGGACCGCCCGGTCGGCCACGCCCAGGGCGCGTCCGACGCCGCCGGGTGCCACGTCGCCGACCGTGCAGAGACGGCCGTCGGCCCCGGCGACCCAGGTACGGGCGCCGCCGTGCCCCGAGGCGGTCACCACGGGTTCGGTGAACAGGCCGTACAGGCGCAGCGAGCCGTCCGGGCTGTACGGGCGGCGTGCCCGGCCCCGGACGGCGGCCAGCTCCTCGCCGGACGCCGTCCCCACCCGGTGCGCGGTGCCCAGGACTTCGGCCAGCGCGGTGACGAGGTCGGCGGTGCGGTAGGACGGGTCACCGGCACGGGCCGCGCGCAGCAGCGTGACGACGGACAGAGCGGCGCCCGCGGCACGTGGCAGGTGTTCGAGCCGGGCGGTGTGCGCGGCACGGAGGAGTGCCGCCTGGGCGACGGCACCGGCCCCGTCGACGCCGGCCTCCAGCACGGCAGCGGCCGCCGACCACACGGCCTCGGCCGCCGCGCGCTGGGCGGGGCTCGCCACCTCGGGTGCCGGGGCGGTGCCGTCGGGGTGCGGTGCGGGCAGCGGCGCGGCCGGGGCCGGCTGCCCGGCCGGCCCGGGGGCCGGGTCCGAGGCCGGCGCGGCACAGGCGGCGGCCGCGCGGTGGACGCAGGCCGGGGCGAGAAGACAGCCACAGGTGATGGCGTCCGCCGTCGCCACCACCCCGCCCGGGGCGTGCAGACGCAGATCGGTCTCCTCGTCGACCGCGATCGTCACCGTGTCCCCGTCGCGGCGCGCCGGACGGGCGCCGAGCTTGGTGACCGCCGCGTCCAGCCGCTTGCGCAGCCGGGGCGAGAGGTCCTCCACCAGGGTGGCCGTGACATCCGGCGCGACGGGCGGCAACTGGGCGGCGGTCATGCGGTCTTCTCCCCTATCCAGCGGGCCAGTTCGAGCGGGCTGAGCGCGGCCACGGGCATACCGGCGGCCACGAGCTGTCCGGCGACGCCCGTCGAGTAGCGGGGGCGGCCCGCGTCGTCGAGACTCGCACACCCCAGGACGTGCGCCCCGGTGGCCACCAGGGCCCGCACCTCGGCCAGCAGTCCGCCGAGCGGGGCGCCCTCCTCGAAGTCGCTGATGACGACGACGAGCGTGCGGGTGGGCACCGTGACGAGGCCGCGCGCGTGCCGCAGCCCGGCGGCGATGTGCGTGCCGCCGCCCACGCTCACCTCCAGCAGGAGCGAGAGGGGGTCGTGGACATGGCCCGTGAGGTCGACGACCTCCGTGGAGAAGGCGAGGAAGTGGGTGCTCAAGGCCGGTACACCCGCCAGTACGGACGCGGTCAGCGCGGACCAGATCGTGGACGCCTCCATGGATCCGGACACATCGGTGACCAGGATCAGCCGCCAGTCGGCCGAACGGCGGGCGCGGCTGCGGAACACCGGCTTCTCGGGGATCACCTGGACCGTGCCCCCGGCCGTCCGGCGGGCGGTGGCCAGATTGGCGCGCAGCGTGCGCGGCAGGTCCAGCCGGCCGCCCGGGCGCCGGGTGGGCCGGGCCAGCACGGTGCCGGTGAGGGCGGGCCGCAGCCGGGTGGCGAGCTCCCGGGTCAGTTCGTCGACCAGCCGGCGGACCAGGGGCCGCAGCGCCGCCAGACGTGCCTCGGGCAGGCCGCCGGCGTAGCGCAGGACCGTACGGAGCAGCTCCACCGAAGGGGTCGCCGCCGCCGGGTCGATCTCGGCGAGGACGTCCTGCCGGCCCGTCGCGGCAGCGGCGGCCAGGACCTCCTCGCGGACGCCGGGACCGAACAGGGCGGCCAGCTCCTCCGACCATTCGCGGACTCCTGGGAACGACGCCTCGCGCCCGCCGTTCCTGCCCGGACCGGGAAGACCGCCGCGTGAGCCCTCGCCGCGCCCCTCCCCGTAGAGCTCGTCCAGTGCGGTCGCCAGCCGGGCCGCACCGGACGGCAGCCGGTCGGGGCGCCGTCCGAGGACGAGCCGCCACCGGTCGGCGGGCGCGAGGGTCCGCGCGGGGGCGGCCGGGGTGCCCGCCCCGGCGAACGGTGCCGGGGGAGGGGTGAGACGGTCCGGCCCCGGCGGGAAACGGCCGTCGTGCGCGCCGGACGGTACGGGCAGGCCGAGCCCGGTCAGGAGCTCGCGGGCCGAGAGGTCGGCGGCCGTCCTGGCCGCCAGTTCGGCGGGGTCGTCGGCGTCGAGACCGTCGACCCGCGCACCGAGCCTCTCCTCGACGGTGTCCAGCAGCCGGTCACGCGCGGCCGGGCTGAGGGTGTCGAAGCCGCCGCGCAGGGCGGGCAGCCGGACCAGGAACCCGGCGTCGTCCAGCTCGACGACGCGGGTGAGCAGGGGATCCAGCGTGGCCGATCCGACGGTCAGGAGCGGGCCCGCCGCCGTCAGGACGCCGGTGAGGCGGGCGGTGAGCGCGGTACGGGAGGCGCTGTCGACGGCGCCGTCCACCCAGGAGGCGACGCGCACCCCGAAGGCCTCGGCCTCCTCGTGGCCCGTGAGCACCCGGACGGCCCCGGCAGCCGCGGCGATCAGCGGGGTGCCGTCGGCGGCCAGCCGGGCCAGGGCGTCGGTGAGCCGGATGCCGCCCACCCGGTCGGCGCGCTGGGACAGTTCGAGCAGGGCGCGGGCGTCCTCGGGCTCCTCGGACCCGGTCAGGCCGTCCACCTGGCGGACCGCCGCCGAGGTCAGGAGCTCCGCCGCGTGCGCGATGCGGGCGGCACGGACGGGAGCGGGGGCGACGGAGTCCGTGGCGGCCCCGGAAGCCGACGGCGCGTCGGGAGCGGCGAGCCCCGGCAGGTGGCCGGCGCCCACACGGTCCAGGAGTCCGAGCCCGGTGAGGATCTCGGGCAGGGTGCCGCTGGACGGGAGCACGGCCGCCAGTTCCGCGAGCCGTTCGTCGGCCAGGCCGGGGAGCCCGCACCCGGCGGCCTCCGTGAGACCCCTCATCACCTGGGCCGCCGTGGGGCCGCCCTGCGCACGCTCGGCCGAGTGCCGCTGCCGCAGCACCCCTTCGGCCGCCTGGGCCGGGGTGACACCGCGGGCCCCGGCCGCCACGAGCATCGCGGCCGTCGCAGGCGTCCATCCCACCTGCCAGCGGGTCGTCAGTCCCTCCGAGCCCGCGGCACCCGTCACCTCCAGCTCGTTCGCGTACGGGATACCGCACACCGCCAGCCTGCGCAGCAGCAGTTCGCGCCGCCGGTCGAGGGGGGAGCGGACCGGGTCGAGCCGGAGATCACGCGGCGTCCGCTCGTGCGCGTCCTGCGGCCCCGGGAGCGACAGCGCCGCCGTCTCGGCCTCCACGGCCGGACCCAGGCCGCCGCGCGGAGCGGCGGGAGCGGGCCGTCCGGTGCGGTCCCCGACGAGTACGCGTTCGAGGGCCCGGGCGACGGCCCGGCCGGTGCCGTAGGTCTCGCCACGCCCGAGCACCGTCGTCACGGCCTCCAGGAACTCGCCGCGGCCGGGGGCGGGCAGATCGCGCAGGCGCGCCAGGTCACCGGCGACCCGGACGACCTCCCTGCCGTCCGCCGGGCCGTAGGGGTGGCCCTGTTCGCGCAGGGCCGCGCAGACACGGACCGCGGTGCGGATCAGTGCCTCGTGCGTCGCGGGCGGCGAGCCTGCGGCCTCCAGGACCAGGTGCTGCCACTCCGGGTCCCGGATGCCGGCCGGATACCCGGACCGTGAGTCCAGGAGCGGATACGTGTACGGGATCAGGGAGACCGTGCAGGCCTCCGGCGCGGCGGCGCCGGTCACGTGGGCCCCGGTGTCTGCCTCCGGCGGGACGGCGGACACGTCGGGCTCCCGCGAGGCCGGTGCCTCGCGGGCGTACGCCAGCAGCGCCGGGGTGTGGAAGGCCCCCACCACCACGGCGGGACGCCGTCCGCCCGCCAGGGCCTCGGCGACATGCCCGCGCATACAGGCCTCGCGCGTCAGGTCCCCGGCGTCCACGCCGCCCCGTGCCCCGGCCTCGTACCGCAGCGCCCAGCCGGTGAGCAGGGCGGCGCGGCGGAGTGCCTCGGGTGTCGAACCGGGAGCCGGGGCCTCCACCAGCCGGTCCCAGAGGTCGTCGCCGTCGCGGCCGGTGAGCCGGGACCGCAGCGCTGCGGACAACCCGTCCCCTTCCCCGCGTACGGGCAGGGGGCCGGTGTCCGGGACGGGCGCCGAGGCCGCCGGCCCGCCCCGTGCCCAGGCCCGGTCGGCCAGCGGAAGATCGCAGGCCACCGCCGGGACGCCGTTCCGCGCCGCCCAGCGCAGGGCGACGAGTTCGGGCGAGAAGTCCGCGAACGGGTAGAAGGCCGGCCCCCGTTCACCGGCCTCGCCCGTCCCGTCGGCGGGCACGGCGGCCAGCGCCACCGGAGCCCGGGTCTCCTCATGGGCCAGCCAGCCCAGCCAGGGCTGGAACTCGGCGGGCAGTTCGACGAGGAGGACATCGGGGGCCGCCGCGTCCAGGAGCGCCGGCAGGGCGGCCGCCAGCGAGGGCGCGTGGTGGCGCACCCCGATCAGGAACGGCAGCCCCGGACCGGTCGCCGCGAGCGCCGCGACCGCGGCCTCCGGAGTGGTGGGCCCGTCCGCCGGGACCGGCGGTGAACCGGCCGGCGACGCCCCGGCGTTGATCGACTGGTTCATCCCTCAGCTCTCCAGTACCGCGCGGAGCTCCCACAGGGCACGCCAGGTGGCCGACCCCTGCTCCGCACGCCTGCGCACCGGCCCGTCCCAGTACCCCAGCAGCCGTGCCGCGTCGGCCGGGTCGTCCTTGCGTACGACGCCGAGCAGATGGCCGGGCAGGAGGGACAGCACGTCCCGGTCGCCGGGGAAGTAGGCGGTGGCCAGTGCGAGCGACCCCGCCACGGAGACCGCCTCGGCCGTGCTCATCACCGTGGACGGGCGCTCGACCTCCCAGCCCTCCACGGAACGGCCGTCACGCAGGTCCCGGAAGGCGGTGACGAGGGCTTCGAGGACCGCGTCGTCCACCTGGTAGGCGGCACCAGCCCGTTCGACGGCCGCCCGCGACTGGCGCCGGACGAGCGCGGTCTCGGCGTCCACGTCCCCGATCGGGCCCACCGTCTCGAAGTTGAAGCGCCGCTTCAGCGCGGCCGACATCTCCGAGACGCCCCGGTCCCGCAGGTTGGCCGTGGCGATGAGGGTGAACCCGGGTGCCGCGTGCACGTGGGAGCCCTCGCCGCCCGCGAGTTCGGGCACCGAGACGCGCCGTTCGGACAACAGGGAGACGAGTGCGTCCTGGACTTCGGGCAGGCACCGGGTGACCTCCTCGACGCGGGCGACGGCGCCCCGCGTCATGGCGCTGAGCACCGGGGAGGGCACCAGGGCCTGCTCGCTGGGGCCCTGGGCGAGCAGCAGCGCGTAGTTCCAGCCGTACTTGAGCTGGTCCTCGGTGGTGCCCGCGGTGCCCTGCACGGTGAGTGCGCTGGTCCCGCAGACGGCCGCCGACAGCAGTTCGGAGAGCATGGACTTGGCGGTACCGGGTTCACCCACCAGCAGCAGGCCGCGCTCCCCGGCGAGGGTGACCACGCAGCGTTCCACCAGGGCGCGTTCGCCCACGAACTTCTGCTCGATCACCAGGCGGCGCGGCACCCCCGCACCGGGCCGCGCGGACTTCGGCAGGCCGAGTGCCTCGCCCGCGCTGCCCATCACGAACGTGACGACGGCGCGCGGGGTGAGCAGCCAGCCGGGCGGGCGCGGTCCCGCGTCGTGGGCGGCCAGGAAGGCCAGCTCGGTGCCGTACCGGTCCTCCGGCGGGGTGACCTGGCGGTTCGCCCGGTCGCCGGCACCGGCGGGAGGCGTCGTCCGGTCCGGGACCCCGCCCGTGCCGGTGCTCTCGGTGGTGGTCGTGGTGTCGCTCGTCATCGGCGGCGGCCCTTCCGGGGTGCGCGGGTGTGCAGTTCTTCGAAGGCGGGGGCGTCGCCGCCCCGGGCCCGTGCCCAGGCGGCGGCGAACAGTTCGGGCACGGGGGTGTCCGGCAGGGTCCTGGCGGACCCGTCGACGGGGTACAGCCGTTCCTTCCAGGTCTCCAGCGGCAGCCCGGGCGCGGCGCGTTCGAGCCAGCCGCAGGGGAGGAAGAGGGTACGGCCGGCGCGGGAGCGCCGTGCCTCCACCACCCGGTCGGTGGCCGCGAGTTCCACCCGGGCCCTCTTCATCCGCGCCGGCTTCCACCCCGTCCAGCGGGCGCAGTTGCGGTCCGTCGGATCGGGCAGGGCGAGCAGCATCAGGTACAGGGCGGCGGCATCGGCGCTGAGGCCGAGAGCCGCGGCTGCCTCGTCCACCAGGTCCGGCACCGAGTGTGCCGGGTCCTGGGCCGAACGGTGCGGGGTTCCGTCCGGGGCGCCCGCCGAGAACAACGCGTCGGTCTCCCCGCTCAGCAGCGCACGCAGAGCGCGGAGTTCACCCACCCGGTACCGGGCGACGGTCCCCTCGACCAGGCCGAACACCGGGTCGTCGGGGCCTTCCAGGGCGGCCGGGCGGATCAGGAGCTTCTCGTGTCCGTGTCCCGGTACCAGGAGCAGCGCCGCGCCCGCCCGGACCAGGCCGTCGGGCCCGGCGCCGCCGGTCTCGGGGAGCTGGTGGGCGGCCCGGACCACGGGGCCGATCGAGCCGCCCGCCTCGGTCCAGTCCAGCCCGAGGTCCAGCACCAGGTCCGGATCGGCGAGGGCACCGCGCAGGGCCGCGAGCCCGACGGGCAGGTGCGCCCGCAGGGGGTGCCCGTACGGCAGGACGTAGGCGAGGGTCCGCAGCGCCGTCAGGGCGGCGGACAGCGAACCGTGCGCACTCACCCGGCGCGGGCCGGTGCCGTCCTCGGCCCGGGAGCCCTGGCCCAGCCATGTCCGGGAGGCCGGGTTGAGGACCAGGTCGACGGCGCCGGGGGTGGTGCCCGACAGGTCGAGGTCCAGTTCCTCGGGGACGCGGACGAGCGAGCCCAGGCGGGCCTGCCAGACCTCGGCGGCGGCCCGGACGTCCGGGCCCGCGGACCACAGCTCGGCCGGATCGGCGGGCAGCAGGGCCTGGACCAGAGCGTGGCGGTCGGCACGGGGAAGGGCGTCCAGCCTGGTCAGGGCCCCCTCGAAGGCACGGGGCCTGGCCCCGAGCAGCGCGAGCGCCTCGGCGCCCGGCTCGTCGACGGCGGCCGACACGAGGGCGGCGGACTGGAGGGGACCGATCCCGGTGGCCGCGTGGAAGGCCTCGGCGGCCTCGGGCCGCCAGGGCGCCGGGCCCTTCTCCCGCACCAGGGCGGTGAGCCGGGTCAGCCGGTCGCGGGCGATGCCCTGCCGGTGCACGTGCTCGTGGTCCAGGGTGAAGCCGGGAACCGGCCCGAAGACGCCGGTGGGATCGTGGTCCAGGGCGAGCCAGAGCGCCGTGTCCTTCCCGTGGTTCCGGCCGCGTTCGGTGAGGACCACGACGGTGCGGGCGCCCTTGCGCAGCACCTGGCCGAGCCGGTGCACGGCTTCGTGGCGCCCCTGCCCGGGCGTTCCCCCGTACGGCTCGGCGAGCTCCACCAGCCGGACCGTGCCCGCGGGGTCCGCCAGCGGGCCCCCGGCGAGCGCGTCGAGCAGGACCACGAGGCCGGCGCGGTGCTCGGGCGAGGTGGTCGCCGAGGCCGCTCGGTAGGCCAGTTCGGGCAGTTGGCCGAGCAGGGCGGTCCAGTCCTGGGACTGACCGGGAACGGTGTACTCGTCGCGCTGCCAGCCGTCCACGGAGGTGAAGGGGACCTTGGAAGGCACGGGCGGACCGAACGCCGGCTGTCCGCCGAGGACGTGGTTGACGGCCAGGATCTGCCGGATCACGGTCCACCGGCTGCCCCCGCCCCACCATCCGCCGTACAGCCGCTCGGAACCCCAGGCGGTGGCGTGCAGGAGGGTCGAGTCGTCACCGTGCTCGGGAGAGTGGTCGCAGAACATGCCCTGGGTGCGCGTGGTGCCGCGCGGAGCGGCCGGCTGAGGCGGCTCCAGGTAACGGACGGCCGCGGCGGCCCTGTCCACGGCGTCCCGCACGACCGCGGTGACACCTTCGAGCAGCCGCGGGTCGGACACCTCGGGCAGCACCCGGGCGACCGCTTCCCGGCTCACCTCACGCGACGAGGGCCCGGTGTACTCCTTCACGGCCCGGAAGGCTTCCCGATGCCGGGCGACCGCGGTGGCGACCTCCCCGAACAGCTCGGCCGCCCGGGAGCCGGCCAGATTCCGCAGGGCGGCGGAGCCCCGCTCGTCCCTGGGCCGCATGGCGTGCCAGTAGGCCACGGGAGGGAGGTAAGGGGTGCCCGCGGCCGCGTTGCCGCCCGAGGAACCGGGAAGGACCGACCACAGGCTTCCGCCGCTGCCCTCCGTGTCCGCCGGGTAGGCCTCGACGGACCGCCCGGCGAGCGCCATGACGGGGCGTGAACCGCCGGGGAGGGTGAGGGCGCCGAGCGGCACCCGGGAGCCGTCGGGCAGTGGGTGCGCCAGGGTCACCGTGCCGCCGTCGGGGCTGCCGGCCGTGATCCGGTGCCCGCCCTCGGGTTCGGGCATACCCGCCTCCGGGACCGTGTGCCGGACCCAGCGGCCCAGGACCCTGCCGTCGGTGCCGAACGGGGTGTGCTCCAGACCGGGCTGGAGGGGCAGCACCTGGCAGTGCTCGGCGAGCAGCCGACTGCCGTCCCGCACCCCCGAGTCGAGGAAGGCGGGCAGCGAGGCACGGCCGTGCGTGCCGCCTGCCGGGTCGTACTCCAGCCAGACCCGCCGCGTGCCCTCGTGCCCCTCCCGCCAGAGACCGGTCCCGTCGGACAGGACGGCGCGCTGTGCCGGGAGGGAGGTGTCACCCGCGTGCAGGGCCTTGCCGCCGGTCGCCCGGCCACCGCCCGGCAGGGGCACACAGACGTCGTCGGAGGGGCTCGACGCACCCCAGCGGGGGATCTGCTCGCCGCCGACGGTGAACACCTCGGCGGGGCGGTGCGACCAGTAGCCGCACTGCTTGCCGTCCTCCCACCACAGGACGAGCAGCTCGCCGTCGGCGTAACGGAAGGCGAGCTGCCGCCAGTGGTCGACGGAGGCGGGCAGCCGCAGGGCGTGGTGCAGCAGAACGCCTTCCGGGCCGACGACGACGGCGCGTTCACGGGTGTTCAGGATCAGTGCGGGCCAGGCGCCGGTCACACCGACGCCCTCCGACCGGTCACGCCCCACCCGTGCGGCGGCCGCCTCCGCAGCCAGCTCGGCGTAGGCATCGTCCAGCGCGGGCCAGCCCAGTTCGTCCAGGACCCCGGTGCGCAGGGTCGAGGCGAGCAGCGGGACGACATCGTGCCCCTCCAGGAGCCGCACCGCGGCCGGGGCGTTCTCCGCGACGACGGAACGGTACGCCGAGAGCTTGTCGAGGGCGGTCCGCAGGCCCGGAAGCCCGTGCGCGGCCGTGTACTCCTCGGCGCAGGCGGTCAGCCACTCCCGCAGGATCCCGGAGAGCACCGGGTGCGCCGCCAGCTTCGCCAGGCCGGCGTCGCCCGGATGCCGGCCGTGCCCGTCGCCGAGGCCGCCGACGGTCCGGCCCAACAGGGCGCGGAAGAAGGGGTGTTCGGCGACGGCGGCGAGATCCCGCTCCCCGGGCGCCCGGTCGGTGAGCCACGGGTCGAGCGGAATGCCGGGGCCGTACCGGGTCTCCGTGTCCTGGCTGTCCGGCTCGGCGACGGGGACGCCCGAGGCCAGGCAGAGGTCGAGGAGGTCCAGATCGGCGGTGCGCTGCCAGCGGCCCTGGAACAGCTCGACGGGCCGCCCGTCGGCACGCAGCCGTCCGGCCATCCGGGCGGCGAGGGCGAGGGTCTGCGGGCTGCGGCCGGAGGTGGCCCGGTTGCGCCTGCGGTGCGCCTCCCAGCGGGCGAGCCAGTCCGCCGGGGAGACCGAGGTGTCACCGGAGGCGGCGGGACCGGAGGGCTCGGGGGAGGCGGTCAGCAGGTCCTCGGCGCCGGACTCGGCCAGCAGCAGGAGCCAGCCGTGTTCCCCTTCGGTGTCCCGGCCGCTCTCGTCGAAGGTCTCCGGGAAGAAACCGAGGAGCCGGGCGCGCACGGCGGGGTCCCGCCGGGCGAGGGTGACGAGCGCGGAGCGGTAGGCGGTCCAGAACGAGGCGGGGGCGCGGACGATGCCCGGAGAGCCGACCAGATCGGCCACCAGCTCGCGTTCGGCGTCCTCGCGGTCCACCCCGGCGGCCTTGACCAGCGCGCGTACGTCCTGCGGAAGAGCCGCGTACGGAGGCATGCCGGCGGCGCACCGCTCGATCAGCAGACGGCGGAACTGCGCCCAGGCGTCCGCCGGTGCCAGCCGGGCGACCAGGTCGCGCACGTACTGCCGCAGCGCCTTGACGGTCAGCGCCCCGGCGAACGCGAACTCCAGGAAGACGGCCCGCTGCCGGTCCTCGTCCACCGCCAGCCCGTGGACCCGTTCGGCCTCGCGGGCCTTGCCGAAGAACGAGGCGGCGTAACCGGTGTTCTCCGCCTGGAGGAAGAGGCGCGCCACCTGCTCGTAGTAGGTGGGCAGGAAGTGCGGTACGGCGCGGCCGAGCCGGGTGCCGAGTGCGTCGAAGCCCTCCTTGGCCGCTCCGGCGCGGCTCCTGGCCTGCCGGCCCAGCCGCTCGATGTCCTTGACCAGGGCCAGGGCGTGGTGACCGTTGGCCGGGTCGTTGACCAGGGCCCAGGCCGGGAAGCCCAGGGTCTCGCGGCGCACTTGGCCCACCACGGGGGCCTCGGCGGTCCGGGCCAGCCCGAGGAACTCCAGGGCCAGGTCCTCGGCTTCGCCGAGCGTGCCGGGCACGAGCCGGACCACGGGGCGGTCCCCGAGGGCGGTGTGCGTGTAGGTGCGGGCGGTCAGCGCGTCGGCGTCGTCCCGGTCGGTGCTGCCGGCGGGGAGGACCGCGCCCGCCTCCAGCAGGGCCGCCACGCGGGCCTCGGTGGCGGGGGCCGGAGCGCTGCCGCCCCCGGCCGGGAGGGACACCGGGCCCGTCGCGGTGGTGTTCATGTCGGTGCTCGTCCTCGTGCTCGTCGTCGTGGTGCTCATGCCGCCCGCTCCTCGTCCGCCACGTCGCGGCCCGCGTGGAGCGCCGCCGCCATGCGCATGCCCTCGGACCAGGTGACAGGTCCGACCTCGTCGGCCCTCAGGGCCCGCCCCGCGGGGTCGGTCCAGCCCAGGGGTCCCGTCTCCGTGCCGTACTCGTCGTATCCGTCGTGCTCGCCGATCCAGACGCGGGCCTCGGTGGTGGCCCCGTCCTCGACGACCGGGCAGACCGCGTACCCGCCGCGTGACCGGTATCCGAGCTGGGTGGCGCGGCCGTGCAGGAAGCGCAGTTCCTTGAACGCCCCGCCGGCGTAGGTGTCGACGGAGGCGATGTCCGGGGCCAGTGGCCGGGGGCGGTGCCACACCTCGCGGAACAGCTGCTCCACGCTCTGGCCCACCCCCAGCTCGACCGCGAACTCCCGCAGGTCGTCCAGGTCGTCGAGGAGGACGGGGTGGGGCACTCTGACGACGTCCGGGGTGATGCGGACCGTGTCGCCGTCCAGGTCGACCAGGCCGAGACCGCGCACGGGGTCGACATCGCGCAGGAAACCGGCGACCCCGCCGTCCGCGCCCGTCACCACCACGTCCCGCAGGGCGCTCCGCCACGCCGGATCGGGCCACACCCGGGCGAGGACCGCGGTGGGAACGGGCAGTGAACGCACCATCCACTGCTCGACGTCGGCCAGGCAGCGGTGTTCGTGCCGCTCCAGCCACTCCGTCAACTGCCTGAGCCCGACGACCGCCGGATCGTCCTTCAGCCTGGCCGGGACGGACTTCAGCCGACGGCCCTTGCCGTTGCGGCACACCACCGTGCCCGCCTCCAGGGCGACTTCGTAGTCGCCCGCCGCTACCCACCCCATGCGCTGTTCTCCCCGTTGTTCCCGACGCCGCCGGTCCGGCGGCACGCTGATGAGACCCGTCGGCGGCAACGCACCGTGACGAGTGGGAGAGACTCTAGGCGGCCGCACTGACAATGAGTTCGGGCTCCGTCCGCATGGTCGTACGGGCACGCGCCGACGCCCCGGACGCGGTCCGCGGTACACGCCGCGGGCACGGCTCGGGGCCGGGAGCCCGGGCCGCCGATGAGGGCCCCGACGCGTGCTCCCGCCGCGGCGTGACGACGAGCCGGCCGTCCGCGCGGAGACCGGGCGGGCCGGACCGACGGGGCCGGCCGCGCCGGGGTCCGCCCGTGGGCCGGCGGTGGAAGAGCCGTGCGGGCGGCGGTCCCTTCCGCCGGTGGGCCGGTACCCTTTCGGGATGGCCCAGACCCTTATGCCCACCGAGCGGCGGCCCGCGAATCACGGGCCGAAGGCGGCTGCCCGCAACCGGGACGCCCTCATCGTCGCCGCGCGTGAGATCTTCGGGACCCAGGGGCTGGACGCCCCGCTGTCCGCCATCGCCCGCCGTGCCGGGGTCGGCCAAGGTGTGCTGTACCGGCATTTCCCCGACCGGGCAGCCGTGGCGATCGCCGTCCTGGAGGAGAACGTACGGCAGGTGGAACAGGCGGCCGCAGCCGAGGGCGCGCTCTTCGCCGACGTCCTCGGTGTGCTGACCTGGCACCTGAAGGAGTCGGCCGCGTTCCTCGGCCTGCTGCACGCCAACGGGGCCACCGGCCACACGGACGCCCTCGCCCACGCCCTGGTCCTGTCCGGCCGGGTCGAGTCGGCCCTGCGCCGGCACCTGCCCGCCGGACACCGGCTGGCCGGGGCCGACGACCTCATGCTGGCCGTCGCCATGGTCTCCGGCGCGACCAGCGGTCCCACACGCGAGGTGCGGGAACGCCGGGCGAGGGCCGCGTGGGGGCTCCTCCACGTCGAAGTGGGTCCCGTCCGGCCCTTCGAGGGGTGAGAGCCGGGGGTGTCAGCCCCCGTTGGACTGGCGGGTGCCCCTGCCCAGGGCGTCGAAGGTGTACAGGTAGCCGCCGGCCGGTCCGCTGACGGTCATGTAGGCCTTGGTCCCGCCGGGTGTGATCGCCACGTTCGTCGCCGACTCGAGCCCCTTGGTGCCGCCGGGGATCTCGACGGTCGCCAGGCGCTCGCCGTGCCGGTCGTACACGATCATGGCGGCCCGGCCGTGGAGTGCCTGGTAGAGGTTGCCGTCCGCGTCCACCGCGATCGAGTCGGTCTGGGCGATCCCGCCGTCCACGCGGATCGCGGTGTGCCGGGAGGTCGAACGCCCCTCGGCGTCGAGGCGGAGGTAGGAGATCCGGTTCTGGGTGAGTTCGCTGACCCACAGTCCCCGGTACTCCGCGTCGAAGGAGATTCCGTTCGTCGCGGCCAGCCCGTCGGCGACGACGGTGGGCCGGTCGCCGTCCCGCCCGATGCGCACCACACGTCCCCGTGCGTCGCCCGGGGAGAGGCTGCGCGAGTCGCTGACGTACAGGTTGCCCTCCTCGTCGAACGCGATGTCGTCCGGATTCATCTTCGCCCCGTCCACTTCGCCGGAGAAGAAGGTCCGCGGGTCGCTGCCGTCGGGGGCGAGGCTGACGACCTCGCCGTGGGCGTAGTCGGTCAGGTACAGCCGGCCGTCGTACGGGCTGAACTGCGCCGAGGTGTACGCCCCCCGGTCGTCGGAGTGGACGGCCTGCGACGTCTTCCTCTTCACGTCGACCCGCATCACCTTCGGCTTCCCCGCCGGTGCGGTGACGTCGACGACGATCAGCTTGCCGTTCCCGTCGAAGACCGGGCCCTCCAGCAGGGTCATCCCGGTCTCCTCGTGCACCTTCGTCAACCGCATGAGCTGGTGGGCGCGGATGACCCTGTCAGGGCCGGCGGAGGCCGGTGCGCCGACGGCAGAGCCGCTCGTCTCCGTACCGCATCCGGTGAGGGCCAGGGTGCCGACGGCGGCGAGCACCGCGAGGGACCGGACCGGGAGTCGTGGCATGGGGGGATCACTCTTCCTGTCTGGGGGGAGCCCGTCGGCCACGTGGTTCGCATGGCGCGCACGGGGGCACGGAGGCGCCCTGCACGGGTGTCTTGGCGCACCCGTGCCGCAACCGGACAGCGTTGTCCGGTAGTTGCTACGGTAGCGGATGGCCGCTCGATCCGGTGCGGCCCGTCCACAGGAGTGAGACCCCCACATGACAACCACTCAAGCGTCGGAACCCATGGACCTCGGCGCACTGAGGGAGCGCTACCGCTTCGAGCGTGAACGCCGGGTGCGGCCCGACGGGGCCGGCCAATACCAGTCGGCCGAGGCCGAGTTCGGCTACTACGCCGCCGATCCCTATGTGGACGGGACGGCCGGTCGCGAGCCGTTGCGGGACACCGTCGACGTCGCCGTGGTCGGTGGCGGGTTCGGCGGCATCCTCGCCGGTGCGCGGATGCGTCAGCAGGGTGTGGCACGCGTGCGGATCGTCGAGAAGGGCGGCGACTTCGGGGGCACCTGGTACTGGAACCGCTACCCCGGAATCCACTGCGACATCGAGTCGCACGTCTACCTGCCGATGCTCGACGAGACGGGCTACGTGCCGGAGTGGAAGTACGCTCCCGGCGAGGAGATCCGCCAGCACGCCATGCGCATCGCGCGGAAGTACGACCTCTATCCCGACGCCCTGTTCTCCACCGCGGTCACGTCGCTCACCTGGGACGAGGCGTCCGGGACGTGGCTCGTGGCCACCGACCGCGGCGACGCGTTCCACGCCACGTACGTCGTGACCTCCACCGGGACCCTGTCCGAACCGAAACTTCCCGGGATACCCGGCATCGAGACGTTCCGGGGCCACACCTTCCACACGTCGCGCTGGGACTACTCCTACACGGGTGGCACCCCGGAGGGCGGCATGACCGGCCTGAGCGGCAAGCGGGTCGGCATCGTCGGCACCGGCGCCACCGGTGTCCAGGCCATCCCGGTGCTGGCCGAGGACGCCCAGCACGTCTACGTGTTCCAGCGCACCCCTTCCAGCGTGGACGTGCGCGCCAACCGCCGCACCACGGCCGAGGACGTCGGCGCCGATCACGACGGCTGGGCCCGTGAGCGCCGCGAGAACTTCCTGCGCATCGTCTCCGGCGAGACGGCCGGCCAGGACCTGGTGGCGGACGGCTGGACCGCCTCGGCCGGCCTCCTGGAAAAGCTCCTGCCCAGCTTCAGCCGGGACCAGGCGGGGGCGGCCTTCGAAGCCGCCTACGAAGCGGCCGACGCGGCGAAGATGAACGAACTGCGCACCCGTGTCGAGCAGTCCGTCACCGACCCGGACACGGCGGAGAAGCTCAAGCCCTGGTACCGGTACGCCTGCAAGCGCCCCACCTTCTCCGACAAGTACTACGCGGCGTTCAACCGCGACAACGTCTCCCTGGTCGACACGGCGGACACGCACGGCATCGAGCGCATCACCGAGGACGGCGCCGTCGTCGGTGACGACACCTACGAACTCGACTGCCTGATCTTCGCCACGGGGTTCTCCGTAGGGGTCTCCGGCATCCTCTCCGGCAAGCTCCCCGTCCAGGGCCGGGGCGGCGCCCAGCTCCTGCACGCGTGGGCGCGGCAGGGTCCGCGAACCCTGCACGGCTTCTCCAGCAACGGTTTCCCGAACCTGATCCACATGGGGTCCCTGCACAACGCCAGCAGCGTCAACTTCACGCACGTGCTCGACGAGCAGGCCGTCCACGCCGCCGCCCTCGTCGCCGCGGCCGAATCCGGGTCGGCCCTCATCGAACCGTCCGCCGAGGCGGAGGACGCCTGGATGGCCGTCATGGCCAAGGACGCCGCGGACCACGAGTGGTTCCACGCCGAGTGCACGCCCGGCTACTACAACCGCGAGGGACTGGGCCGCCCGAACACCGCGAGCGCCTACCCCCACGGGGCCGCCGCGTTCCACGAACTGCTCAAGCGGTGGCGCGAGGAGTCCATCGGGGAGGTACTGCGTCCCAGGGCCGCGCGGTAACGCGGCGACGGCGCCCGCCGTGACGGCCGGGTCTCACCGGCCCTGGTCCTGCCACGGGCGGGTGTGCCGTCGACCCCTTGCGGGGCGGGGGAGCCGGGCTCGGTGCACCGAGCCCGACTCCCGGGGACGGCCGCTGCCGTACCTCACGGAGGCCGGCCGGGCGGGCCACGGCGTGGCGCGCATGCCGTGGGCCCACCGGGCGCCGGTGCGGAACGCGCGCCGAGCCCGAGCCCCGGATCACGTACGCGGCGGAGTCTCCCGTCCCTGCCGGGCCCACGCCGCCCGCAGGCGTGGGCGTGGGTCCGGTGTCGCGGACCGTGCCGCGCTCGGGATGCCGCCGCCACCCGGCCCGTCGGACTCGTCCGGCCGTCCCCGGCGTACCCCGCGACCTGCTGCCCCGGTCCGGACCGGCTGCCTCCGTCGCGCACGGCGGAGGGTCCGGGGCCATGTGCCCGGTGGTGTGGGCGGCGGTACCTGCGAGCGTGAGGATCCCGGACCGGTACGCCGGGGCGCCGTCCCCTCCCGGGTGTCCTGAGCCGGGGTCAGGACACCCGGGAGGGGATCCTGAGCCGGGGTCAGGTGCGCTCCGTGGCGGAGACGCGGATCGAGAAGACCTCCTGTCCGTTCTGCCGGCCCGTGACCAGGGTGGTGATGATGCCGAGTTCCTTCCGGCGCACGGGAACCGATTCGATGAGGCAGGGGGAGTCCAGTTCGACGTACCGGAGGAAGCGCGCGTCGAAGGCGGTGGGCAGCGTTTCGAGCGCTCCCGACTCGGCGTGCGCGGCCTGGGCGGCCGCTTCCAGCAGGACGAACCCCGGGACGTGGTCGTGGTCGTGGTCGAAGAAGATGCGATTGGTGACGTCGACGCGCAGCTGCCACCGGTGCGGCTCACCCAGCGGAGTCAGCACCGCGTGTTCCAGCGGGGTCTGGTCGCCGCGTACGGAGGGGTCGAGGGCCGGGCCGAGGGGCAGGGAGCGGGCAACCGCGGCCCTGGCGTCGGCGTGGACGCCTCTCAGACGGTCGTATATGGCCGGAGGGTGGGCGATGTAGCGGACTCTGGCTATCCCCAGGGGTTCGTCGTCGCGGGTGATCATGATCTGCGCGGCGAGTCGTGCGGATCCCCTGCGGCGGCGTTCCACTTCCGTGTGCGTGATCGTCAGCCGGACGGTGCCGTGGTCCGGCCGGGTGCTCAGAGCCGCGGTGACGATGGAGGTGTCGAACGTCTCCCACCCCAGACGGTGGTCCAGCGGTATTCCGTGGACCGTGTGGGAGAGCACCGTGAGCGCCTGCCGGATCGTCTCGGCGAGGAGCAGCGGGTGGTAGACCCCGCGGTGGGAGGTGTAGAGGCTGTGGTGCTTCGGCCAGGCGGCGAGGACCGTGTGGGAGACGCCGTCGCCGTGACTGCCCCAGCCGGTGAGGAGCACTTGATCGGCATATACCTTGCGGGCCAGGTGAGTTGACACGGGCTGGATGCTGACTGCGGGCATGATTGAGCCAGTTGTGACTGTCATTCGGGTTCCCCCCGGAAGCCGTACGGGCGTTGGTCGACAGCTGCTGCACATGCGTTCGAGTAACCGTGTGAATTAACATAGAGATTACTATTTTGCTTGTCGAGGGGTGACGGAGACCGGCTAGTGCCACCACGTGAACTGAAGCAGCAACGCAGCGCGCGCACCCGCGCCGCCATCCTCAGGGCCGGGGCCGAGGTGTTCGCGGAGGCGGGTTTCGCGGGCGCGAGCGTCAGCCGCATCGCCCGCCGCGCCGGCCTCACCCTGGGGGCCCTGTACTTCCACTTCCAGTCGAAGGAGGAGCTGGCCCGCGAGATCGTGCGCGCGCAGCCGGAGCAGGTGCCGGTGGCTCCCGCCGCGCACGGACTCCAGGCGGCGGTCGACACCTCGGTCCTGTGGGCCACGCGCCTCCTGGAGGACCCCGTACTGCTGGCGGGGGCCAGGCTGGTCATGGACCAGGAGTACTTCGTCGATCCCCAGGAGGACAACTCCTACCAGCAGTGGGTGGATGTGCTGCTCCCGTTCCTGCGGGAGGCGGCCGGGAGCGGCGACCTGAGGGAGGGGGTGGACCCGGAGGCGCTGGCGCGGCTCGTGGTCAACGCGGCGACGGGGCTCCAGATGAACGAGCAGCTCTCCACCGGCCGGCGCCATCTCCCGGACAAGGTCAGGGAGATGTGGCGGTTCCTGCTGCCGCTGATCGCGACGGAGGAGGGCGCCGGGCGCATCGTCATGTCCCAGCGGTCCGGCATATGACCGGGCGGTGAACGCGAGGAGTGGCCGGATCGGGCCTGTCCGTAGGGGCGCATGAAGTGGCCCCGTACGGTTGAATCTGCCCATGGTCAACGTTTCTGGGATGTTACAGGGCAGGACAGTCATGATCACGGGCGCCTCGGGGGGCATAGGGGCCGCGGCCGCCCGGCTCTTCGCCGAGGAGGGTGCCTCCGTCGTCCTGATGGCCCGTCGCAAGGAGCGGCTGGAGGCGCTGGTCGAGGAGATCGGCGCGAGAGGGGGCCGCGCGGTGGCGGTCCCCGGCGACGTGCGAAGACCCGCCGACGTGGTGCGGGCTGTCACGCGGGCCGTGGAGGAGTTCGGCGGACTCGACGCCGCGTTCAACAACGCCGGCTGGGGATCGGTCGGCCCCGTGCTCCACGAACTGGACGACAGTGCCTACGACGCGGCGATGGACGTGAACGTCCGGGGGGTCTGGAACTGCATGCGCCAGCAGATTCCCGTCATGCTCGGTCAGGCGAGCGGCGGCGCCGTCGTCAACATGTCCAGCGTCGCCGGGTACTCCGCGACCGGCGCGAGTGCGCCCTACGTGGCCGCCAAGCACGCGGTCCTCGGACTCACCCGCGCGGCCGCCGCCGAGTACGGCGACCGGGGTGTACGGGTGAACGCGCTCATGGCCGGCAGCACCCGCACCGACCTGCTGGAGCCGTACATCGCGAACGCCCCCCAGGTCGAGGCCGAGATGACGCGGAGGGCCATACAGAAGCGGCTGGCCGACCCCTGCGAGGTGGCCCAGGCCGCCGTGTGGCTGTGCAGCGACCGCGCCTCGTTCGTCACCGGCGGGGCCGTTCCCGTCGACGGGGGCTGGAGCGCGGCGTGAGCGCCGGCGGAGGCGCGTGAGCGAAGGGGTGAGGGGGGGCTCCGAGGCGCCCCCCTCACCGTCGTCAGCTCAGCGCGGGCAGGGCTCCCGCACGCGCGGGCGGGGTCAGGGCGGACCGCGGGCCCGGATGCCTGCTGTGGGGCGGCCGGGCGAGGCCGGTCCCGAAAGGGGGCGGCGGCGTGGGATCCGCTTCGGCCAGCCGGCTGTACGCGCAGGCAGCGGAGACCAGTGTCACGTTGCGGTGCCAGCCCGGGTAGGACCTGCCCTCGAAATCCTGGAGCCCGAAGCCGCCCTCTATGCGGCGCAGCGCGCCGGGCGTCCAGGCATGCGCTCCGGCCAGCTCCAGCAGCTCCGCCAGGGGCCGGTGCACCAGGCTGGTCATCCAGACCGACGGGGTTCCCCGGCCGTCGGCCCGGTACTCGGCGAACAGCCGGCAGAAGCGCGGCGCGCGCAGCCCGCGCGGCAGGCTGGCCACGGTGGTCACCACCCTCTTCGTCCCCGCGGCGCTGCCGTGCGGCGAGGCCAGGACCGTGCGCAGGACCTCGCCGTGGCTGTCGAGGAAACGGCGCGCGCTCATCAGGGGTGCGGCATCGCTCCCGCCCGTGTGCTCCTTCGCCAGGGGAAGCACCAGGGGGAGTGTGTCGGGGACGGCCACGACGAAGTCGTGGCCGCGCTGCCGCAGGCCGTGCAGCAGCCGATCCGGCTGCTCGACGCCACGGAGGTCCGTCACCAGGGGGAGCGGGGTGGCGAGGGAGGAGGCCAGGGTGTCGGCCAGATCGAGGATGTGCACCCAGTCGGGGACGGGTTGCACGGACTCGGGGATGCGGGCGCGCTCGCGCAGCGGTGCGTCGAGCCACGCGCCGGGGAGGTGCAGGCGCCAGTCGACCGGGATCTGCTGGCGGCCGGACGCGAGGAACAGCCCCGTGCCGACCTGGCAGTTGATGATCCGCCCCGCCGCGTGGTCGAAGCGGCGGTGCACACCGCACGACTGGTTCCCGCGCTTGGGCACCACAGCGGTTCCCACGGTCCAGGCCGTGGGTCTGAGTCGCTGTTCGACCCAGCGGGTCAGCTCGGCCCGGGCCGGCTGCCACTCCCACGGGCTGGCGTTGACGAACCGGTGCATCGACTGGGACGCGGTGGGCGAGTCGGTGACCGCCGCCGCGAGGCTGCGTACGGATTTTCTGCCCGAGACGGCGAGCAGGCCGAGTAAGTAGGCGGCGGCCCAGCGCCGTTGGTCCGCTCTGGGCAAGTGCGTGAAGACCTGATCGGCGAACTGGGTGACCCTGCGTCCGGCGGCGAGGACGTGGTCCGGATTGTGTACGGCACTGGCCATGGGTGATTGCCTCCTGGCGGTTCGGGACGACAAGAAAATAATAGAGTTCGCTATTATTTTCGTGCATCGAACCAGCCAACCCCATAGCGCGGCTCGCGCGCTCCACCTCCCGCTCCCGCTGTACACGTGAACCAGCCAACCCGAATGGCCTCCCTTGATGTGGCTGACCTGCGGCCGCACACTGTCCGTCACGACGACCGGACACCCGGATCGGCCCGCAGTCGCGTCCGCGCGACGGACCCTGCCGGTGCGGCCCCTCCGGGACGGCTTCGCGGCTGTGCACCACCAGACCGCGCCGGCCGGGCGCGGCCCTGGCCCGAGGAGCGCGGTGGCGCGCGTCCGCGCGTCGGGCCGGCGACGGAAGGCGGCGATCTCTCGCCCATGGCCGACAAGCGCAAGCGGAGATACGCATGGTGAGGCAGGAACGAGCTGTACGCACCCGGCAGGCCTTGCTGGACGCCGCCGCGGAGGAGTTCGACCGCCATGGCTACGACGGAACGTCACTCAACCGCGTCTGCCGTGCGGCCGGAATCACCATCGGCGCCCTGACCTTCCACTTCTCGACCAAGGCCGAGTTGGCGGACGCCGTGCAGACGCAGGGGCAGATCATCACCAGGGCGGCGCTGGGGAGGATGCCGGCCCGCCCGGCCCCCGCACTGCACCGCGCCGTCGACCTCATGCTCGAACTCGCCCGGTTGCTGGAGGCGGAGTCCACCGTCCGCTCCGCGGCCCGGCTGAGCCGGGAGCGCCCGGAGCCGGCCCTGGCGTGGACCGCCTCCTGGCTCATCTCCGCCCAGGATCTGTTCGAGGACGCCTATCTGGAGGGCCAGTTGAACGCGGGGGTGCGCCCCGCGTCGCTGGTGTCGCTGTCGGCGTACCTCACGGTGGGCGTGGAGTGCCGGGCGCGGGCCGAACACGAGGACCCGCTGGCCGCGGACCGTGAGCCGGGCGCGGTCGACGAACTCAGACAGCTCTGGGACATGATCCAGTACGGCATCAGCCGCCGTCCCGCCACCAGCCTCTGATCGCGCACATGTCCGGATGACTCGTATGACAGTGCGAAACTCATGGACGATTTAGTCAAGTCGGCATTGCCGCTCCAACCGTCTCCCCGGGATGGTGTTACCGCGAACGACACACCTACGAGGAGTGAGCGTGGTGGCGACGGATCCAACGAGCAAGCCCTCACCGGACACGGCCCGCCGCCGCACTCCCGCAGTCCCCGCCGCGGACCCACCTTCCGCCGGCGGCGCTCGGGGCACCGGGAAGCGGCCGCGCGGTACTTCTCGGCCGGGCTGACCGCCGTCCTCCCGTAGCGGGACCACGGACCTTCCCTCCGTCCGGTCCCGCGTCCGCACGTGCCCGTACCGCAGGAGAGACCGCCCCGAGCGGCCTCGCGTCATGCGCCGCCACGCACCCGTGACGGCCCATCAGCCCCACCAGCTCGGATCTTCGGCTGCCCGTTCTCGGGACAGCCCGCGCAGTCACGCCTCGAAAAGTCTCTTCGGGAGGGTTCCATGGCGACAGGCGAACGTATGGACGTGGTGGTGGTCGGAGGCGGAATAGCCGGCTCCGCCCTCGCCGCGGCACTGGCGGGAGACGGCTACGAGGTGCTGCTCCTGGAGCGGCAGACCGTCTACCGGGACAAGGTCCGCGGCGAGGTGATCAACTGCTGGGGCGTCGTGGAACTCCTCCGGCTCGGGCTGGAGGAATGCCTCCTGAAGGCCGGCGGCAGCTACGTCGACCGCTTCATCGGGTACGACGAGATCGTCGACCCCGAGGTCGCCCGGGCCAACGCCCTCCCGCTGGACGAGATGATTCCCGGGATCCGCGGAGTGATCGACGTGGGCCACCCCGAGGCCTGCGAGGCGCTCGCGACCGCCGCGGCCGAAGCGGGGGCCACCGTCGTACGCGGGATCGGGGACGTCACCGTGACCGGCGGCGCGGATCCCGTCGTGCGCTACGAGTACAACGACGTCGAGTACGACGTCCCGTGCCGGCTGATCGTGGGGGCGGACGGCCGCACCTCGACCGTGCGGCGTCAGCTCGGCGTCTCCCTGACCCAGACACCGCCCAACTCGCTCGGCGGCGGCATGCTCGTCGAGGACCTGCCCGACTGGCCCGTCAACGTCACCTCGATCGGCACCGAGGGGGACCTCCTCTACTTCGTCTTCCCCCGCGAAGGCGCGAAGGCGCGGCTCTACCTGCTCCACGACGTCGCCCAGAAGGGCCGCTTCACCGGACCCACGCGCCAGGCCGACTTCCTGGAGGCCTTCCAGTTCCGCTGCATCCCCGACAGCGGGATGTTCGGCTCGGCGACCCCGTCCGAGTCGTGCGCCTTCTACCCGATGAACGACGCGTGGACCGACTCACCCGTGGTCCCCGGCGGCGTACTGATCGGCGACGCGGCCGGATGGACCGACCCGGTCGTGGGACAGGGCCTGTCCATCGCGCTGAGGGACGCCCGCATGGTGCGGGACGCCCTGCGCGAGCGCCCCGACTGGTCCTGCGACACCCTCGCGCCGTACCGGGAGGAGCGCGAGGAGCGGATGCGCCGGCTGCGCATCTCCGGCTCGGTGCGGACCACGATGAACATGACGTTCGGACCCGAGGGCGCCGCCCGCCGCAAGGCCTACGCCAAGGCCTGGCCCAACGACCCGGTCCTGGCCGGCTCCCGCCTCGCCACGTTCAGAGGGGCCTTCGGAGTCCCCGCCGAATCGTTCGACCCCGCGACCATCCAGACCCTGTTCGCGCTGAAGTAGCCCGTCCGTCCCCACACCGGTGCCCGCCCCGGGCCGCCGGTGCCGACCAGGAAGGCAACCACTCATGCACGTCAAGACCGATGCCGCTGACGCACGGATCCGCAAGAACGGCTGCGACATCCGTGAGCTCTACCCCTGGAACGGCGTCGTCACGCCGCCCTGGAACAGCACCCTGTGCTCGATCCGCCCGACGGAGTCCAGCACCCCGCACGGCCACGCCACCGACGAGACGTTCATCTTCATCAGCGGCGAGGGACACCTGCGGGTCGGCACGGAGGAGCGGACGATCACGCCGGGGGACGTCGTCTACATCCCGCACGACACCGACCACATCGTCACGAACACCAGCGGCTCCGAACCGCTGTCGTTCGTCTCCATCTACTGGCTCCAGCCCGCCGGCGACAAGCAGGACGCGTGATGACCGGTCCCGACGACGCCCTGCCCCCGCGGCGGCGCGTCAACGTCACGTTCTCGCCCCCCACGCCCAACGGCGACCTGCACCTGGGCCATCTGGCCGGCCCCGTGTTGAACAGCGACATCTGCGCCCGCTCCCAGAAGATCCTGGGACACGACGTGGCTTTCGCGACGAGCACCGACGACAACCAGACCTACGTCGTCACCACCGCCGAACGGCTCGGCACCATCCCCGAGGCCCTCATCCAGCACGCGATGGACAGCGTCACCGCCTCCCTCGAACTCGCCGGCGTCGACGTCGACCTCTTCGAGAGGCCCGACGCCGAGTACACGGAGTTCGTACGCGGCTTCTTCACCCTGCTGTGGGAACACGGCGCGTTCGACCTGCGCGAGATCGAGCTGCCGTACGACGCGGAGACCGGCGAGTACAAGGCCGAGGCGTTCGTCACCGGCCGCTGCCCCACCTGCCTGGCCCACGCGCGTGCGGGGGTGTGCGAGGCCTGCGGCCTCTACAACCTGCCCGGGGCCCTGCTCCCGGTCGCGGACACCGCCTCCGCCCTGCCGGTCAAGGCCGTCTCCGTCTGGGTCCTGGACCTCGAGCGCTACCGGTCGATGATCACGAACTGGTACCGGACGACGGACGTGCAGCTGCGGCCCGACCTGGCCAAGGTCGTCGACGACACCCTCGCCGGCCGCCTCCCCTCCATCCCCCTCACCTACCCGACGGCCTGGGGCATCACGGTGGACTGGGAGGGCCCCAACGTCCAGCCGCAGGCCATCAACGCCTGGCCGGAGATCTACGTCGGCCACGTGTACTGGCTCCAGCAGGCGCGCATGGACCCCTTCGCCGCATGCGACGAACTCGTCCAGTTCATCGGCATCGACAACGGCTTCTACAACGCGTTCGTCTACGTGACACTCGCGCTGCTCGCCGCCCGCCACGGCATGTCGATCTCGCTGCCGAAGACCCGCACCCTCACCAACCAGTACTACATGCTGGAGGGGCGCAAGTTCTCCACCAGCAAGGGCGACGTGCGGTGGGCGAAGGACTACCTCGAAACCGTGGGACGCGACCGTGCCCGGTTCGTACTCGGCCTCACGAGCCCGGAACTCCAGCAGGCCGAGTTCAGCGAGCCCATCGCCGCCGCCACGATCGAGGCACGTTACGACACCCCCCTGCGGGCCATCGCCGCCGCCCTCGCCCCCCTGGCGGGCCGGACCGTCGACGCGGCCCCCTCGCCGTGGTGGGCCGCCGCCGTCAAGGCCTCGCGCGGACGGTTCGAGGACGCCTACCGGCTGGAGACCTTCAGCGTCCGCAAGGCGGCCGAGGCGGTGGCCCTGCACCTGGAGGTGCTGGCGCTGCGCTGCCACCAGATCCAGCCCGACGACGACAGCGACGTGGCGGGAGCGCTGCACTTCCTCTGGACGCTGCGCACCCTGGGCTGGCCCGTCACCCCCGACCTGAGCGAACACATCTCCACCGCGTTCTCGGCCGAGTCCACCGTCGGCAAGCCGCCCCTGCTCTCCGGCCTCGCCACCCTGCCGGTGGGAGCCTTCCGCGGCCTGACCGTACCTCCCGCCCCCACCGCCGGCACCGCCCCCAGGCCGCCGGCCGCGGCGGCGGCCCGCTGAACGGCCCCCGCCCCCGGTCCACACCACCCGCCCCACCGCTTCCCTCACCGACAGGAGTCCCACCATGCTGCGCACCTTCATGAACGCGAAGATCCACCGCGCCACCGTCACCGACAGCAACCTCAACTACGTCGGCTCCATCACCGTCTCCCCCGAACTCCTCGACGCGGCCGGCATCGGGATCCACGAGCTCGTCCACGTCGTCAACATCAACAACGGCGCCCGGTTCGAGACCTACACGATCCTCGGCCGACCCGCCGCCAACGAGGTGGTCGTCAACGGAGCGGCGGCCCGCCTGGTCGAGACCGGCGACAAGGTCATCATCATCAGCTACGCCCAGCTGACCCCGGACGAGGTCGCCGACCACAAGTCCCGGGTCGTCCACGTGGACGACACCAACACCATCACCGAGACGGCGCTGCTGAGCACCTGACCGGCACGATCACCGATTCCGTACGACGTTCCTGCATGCACGACGAGTCGAGGATGCGTGAACCGTGACAAGCCAAACGATCCATCCGGTACTGGGGGTGGGGTTCGGTCCCGCCAACCTCTCCCTGGCGGTCGCGCTCGAAGAGCGCGGCCGCGCCGGGAGCGCCCATTTCATCGAACGATCCACCGCGTTCCAGTGGCAGCGCGAGCAACTGCTGTCAGGGGCGGACATCCAGAACAATCCCTTCCGGGACCTGGCCATGCCACGCAACCCGGCCAGCCCGCACACCTTCGTCAAGTACCTCGCCGCCCGGGGTGCGCTGACGGACTATCTGCACCTGAACGCGAAGTTCCCCCTGCGCCGTGAGTACGCCGACTACCTCACCTGGGTGGCCGGAGCCTTCCAGCAGCAGGTGGACTACGGCCGCTCCGCCGTCGGCCTCTCCCTCGTCCAGGGGGACGACGGCGCCGAGGTGTTCCGGGTGGAGACCGACGGCGGCGGCGAGTACTTCGGCCGGACGGTGTCCGTGGGCACCGGCCGCTCCCCCCGCGTCCCGCCGGCCTTCCACCGGAGTCTCGGACCGCGCGTCTTCCACTCCACGCGATACCTCTCGTCCCTCGCGCGGCTGGGGGACCGGCCCCTGCGCGTCGCCGTGGTCGGCGCGAGCCAGAGTGCCATCGAGATCATCCTCGACCTCCTGGCGCGCCCCCAGGTGCGCCAGGTCGTCTCCGTCCACCGCAGCATCGGTTTCCGCCTCAAGGACACCAGCCCGTACAGCCGCCGGGTCTTCCTTCCCGAGTTCGTGGACTACTTCCACCCCCTGTCCAGTGCGAAGAAGCGCAGGCTGCGCAGCGAACTGCGCTCCATCAACTACGCGGCCTGCGACCAGGACGTCATCGACCGACTGGCCGGCGTGCAGCGGGAGTACGAGCTGACCGGATCCGACCGGCTGCTGATGAAACCGTTCTCCGAAGTCGTCGTCAGCCGGCCCGAGGGCCAGGGCCAGCGCCTGGTGCTGCGCGACGTCAACCACCTCACCGAGGAGACCCTCGACGCCGACGTGGTCGTTCTGGCCACCGGCTTCCGGGACTTCGGCAGTGAACAGGGCGACGAGCCGTACCACCCGCTTCTGGAAGGCATCGCGCACCGGCTGCCCCTCGACGCGGACGGCGTGCCCGTCGTCGCCCGGGACTACTCGATCGAGCTCAAGTCCCAGGCGGACAGCCCGCGCCCGCTCCGCGTCTATCTGAACGGGCTCTGCGAGGCGAGCCACGGCATGGGTGACGCCGGCGCCCTGGCCATGCTCTCCGTCCGGGCCACCGACATCGCCGACTCGCTCCAGCGCGACGAGGCGCGCGACCACGAGGAACTCGTGGCCCACGGGACGCCCACATGAGCCACCCCGTCACCACCGCGGACATCGCCGTGGTCGGCGGCGGCATCATCGGGCTGGCCACGGCCGAGCGGCTGACCGCCGCCGGACTCACCGTGGTCGTGGTCGACGAGCTGGGCATCGCCGGAGGCGCCACGGGCGCCTCCGGCGGTCTCGTCCGCGCCTTCGCCCCGTCCGACGACGACCAGGGCTTCGCCGCCGCCGGGCTGACCGTCTACCGGAAGCGGGGGTGGCGGGGTCTCTGGCCCGCCGTACGGGGCGGGGGCGGCCTGACCTTCCTGGCGCCCGGCGACCGTGCCGGGGCCTCGTCCCGGGTGGCGTCGCTGCGGGCAGCGGGACACGAGGCGGAACTCCTCACCGCCGACGCGATCACCGCCCGTTTCCCCGGACTGCGCACGGCGCCCGGCGAGTTTGCCGTCCACGAGCCGGAGGCCGGCTGGCTGCCCGTCCGCGAGGTCGCCGCGGCCATGGTCCGCGACGCCGGACCGCTGCTGCGCGTCGTACAGGCCCGGGCCACACGCCTGCTCACGTCCGGTACCCGTGTCGTCGGGGTGCGGACGGACACCGGGACGGTCGAGGCACGAGCCGTCCTGCTCGCCGCCGGTACCGGAAGCACCCCCCTGGCCGCCGGCGTGGGCATCACCCTGCCCCTGCGCACCCGGGCGGTGGGCTACTGCCTCTTCCGGCTGGACGGCCCCGCCCCCGCGCTGCCCGCCGTCGTCGACCGCGCCACCGGCGCCTGGCTGCGCCCGTGGAACACCGCGTCGGTCGTCCTCGCGGGCGTCCACTCACCCCTCGTGGACGTCCCCGCGACCGTGGTCCACGGTGTTCCGGACCACGAGGTGGAACGGGTCCGCCGCGTTCTGCTCCCGCGCCTTCCGCAACTGGCCGGAGCCCCGGCCGTGGGCGGTGTGACGGCCCATGACGCGATGTCGCCCGGCGGCGCCGCCTCGGTGGACGTCTGGCCCGGGGCCGACGGTCTGGTCACCGCGACCGGATGGAACGGCGGCGGCTTCAAACTGGCGCCCGCCGTGGGCGAGCGCGCCGCCGGCATGCTGCGGAAGGTGATGGCCTGATGCCCGGCGTCGTACGCCTCAACCCCACCGACGAGATGCTGCACGGCGCGGCCGGCACCCTCGGCTCCAGCCGCATCGTGCAGGTCCTGTGGTCCTACGACCGTCCGGTGCCCGTCCCCGCGCTGGAAGCGGAGTGGGAACGTCTGGACCACGGCCGCCTGAGCCGCGTGGCCGCCTCGTCACGCGTCCCCGGAGCACGGCGTACCTGGGTCCCGGCGCACAACGCGGAGCGGCTGGACGTCGCCGGGGAGCCGGTGACGGGCGCCACGCTGATGGAGTGGGCCGACCGGCAGGTCCGGGTGCCCCTGCCACCCGGGTCGGACGCGCTGTGGAGGCTGGCCGCCGCACCGTACGGCCCCGGGAGCGTCGTCTCGTTGACCGTGCCGCACTTCCGCTGCGACGGGCTCGGCATCTTCGCCGCCATCGCTTCCGGGCACCTGGCGGACCACCCCGGCCGGAGCGCCCCCGGGCCGTTGGCCGACGTGGCCGACGTCCTGCGGCAGGCGGTACGGGCCGGGACCGGGACCGTTCTGGGACTGCCCCGCCTCGTGGGCAGCCCTGCCGAGCGGAAGAGCCTCGCCGCGGCGCTGCGCCGGCCGCCGACGGGACCACCGGCCGCCGACGAGCCGCGCTTCTTCACGTCCTCGATCCTCGAAACGGACGCGGGCGCCTGGGAGGAGCGGGCCCGCGCCCACGGGGGGACGGTGAACGGCCTGTTCATCGAGATCGCGGCCAACCTGGTCCGCACCGCCGTCCGCCGGGGTTCCCCCGCGCCGATCGAGATAGGGCTGCCGAGGACCCTGCGGGAGGCGGACGACGACGGGCGGGCCAACGCCCTGGTCGTCCTGCCGCTGACGGTCCCCGGCGGACCCGCCCGGCACGCCGACCTGCGGCCGACCAGGGACGCGACCAGGCGGTTGCTGAGCACCGAGGGAGACCGCGGCAGCACCCTTGTTCCGGAGGCCCTGTGGCATCTGCTTCCCGCCCGCCGGGCTCACCGGCTGCTGAGACCCGGGGCGCAGCAGACCGACGCCGTCGCCTCCAACTTCGGCCGGACGCCCGACGCCGTGGCCCGTTTCGCGGGACGGCCGGCGGACGCCGTCGCCGTACGCACCATGAACGTGCCCGGTGTGCTGGCGGGCCGGGCACGGATCCGCGCATCGCTCTGCCTGGTCCGCACCGGCGAGAGGATGGCGGTGACCGTCACCGGGATGCCGGACCACTTCGGTGACGGCCCGTCCCTGGGCCGGCTGGTGGCCGCGGAACTGTCCGCCTGGGGCCTGGGCGTGGACCGGTGGTGGGGCGCCGGACCGACGCCGGGTGCGGATGACGACTAGAAGCGCCCCTCGACCCCCGGGACCACGGGGGGCCCGCCCCGGCACGGGCCCGGCCGAAGGCTCCCGCCGCCGCGGTCCCGCTCGCACCAGCCGCTCGCACCTTCACCCAGCCCGACCGAAGAAGGAAGGTCATGACCTATGCCGGCAGCACCCACGGCCGCGCCCGTGCCCGACAGGTGGTTCAGAGCGACTCCGGACTCCTCCGGGCTCTCCCGCTCCCGCCTGCTGACCCGCTCCCTCATCCCGCTGTCGGTTCTCGACGAGCGGATCCGCTTCTACGAGGGGCTGACCGGGACGGCCGCCGATCTGCGCATGCCCATCCCCGACTTCGGCGGCCTCGAACTCGCCGCGGTGGGGAACATCCTGCTCATCGCCAGCATCCGGCCGTTCACCGACATCCAACGGCGAACCGCGCACTCCGTCATCGTGCCCTCCCTGAAGGAGCAGCTGGACCGTCTGCTCGACGCCGGGGCGACGGTCCTCGAACCCGCCGAGAACATCCTTCCCGGCAGCCGCGCCCGGGTGCGCCTCGGCGACGGGACGATCGCCGAGCTGGTCGAGCACCGGCCGCTGCCCGGTGAGCACCCCCGTCCCGCGCCGTACTCCGTGGCCGGCGACACGACACCGGACCTGCTGGTCCGCCGGGCGGTGAGCGCCGCGGACTTCGCGGCGACGGTCGCCCGCTACGAGTCGGCCCTGGACACCCCCAGCCACGTCCGCGTCCGGCTGGACGGCGCCTTCCCGGTCGAACTGGCGCTGATCGGCGGTCTTCTGGTCGTCGGCACCGACGGTCCCGAGTTCACCCGGAGCGCCGACGTCCGCCTGGCCCTGGTGACGAGCGTGCCGCTGGAGAGCGCGTACGGGGAAAGGCTGTCCGGTTCCACGGCGGACCGCCACCACCTCGTCACGCTCCGGGACGGCACGCGGGCCGAGGTGTGGGACGGCTCCGTCGGTCTGCGTCCCCCCTCGCCCTCCGGCCCCGGCGCCCGGGCGGCTGGCGCACCGCGATCCGGGCCCCTCGGCTGAACACAGCGGGAGACGGACCGGCCGTCCGGCCCGGGTCGTCATCCGCCGCGCGGGGTGACCCGGGTGACGGAACGCCCGACGGCGACCGCCCCTCTCGCGGCCGTGAACGGACGGCCGGCCCGTCAGTCAACCGGTCCATCGAATCTGGAGTGAGTCATGACCTATGTGATCGCGCAGCCGTGCGTCGACATCAAGGACAAGGCGTGCATCGACGAGTGCCCTGTCGACTGCATCTACGAGGGCCCCCGCAAGCTGTACATCCAGCCCGACGAATGCGTCGACTGCGGGGCGTGCGAGCCGGTCTGCCCGGTGGAGGCGGTCTTCTACGAAGACGATCTCCCGGAGGCGTTCCATCCCTATCGTGTGGCCGACCGTGAGATCTTCGACGCCCTGGGATCTCCCGGCAGTTCACGCGGTGCCGAAATGCTGCCCGCGGACCATGCCACCGTCGAGGCGGAGCCCCGGAAGTCCGCCGTCTGACGGGCGTACCGGAAAGGCCGTGGTGAATTCCTCGGCGTCGCCGGGTGATTCCCTTCGGTGGTCCGCGTGTACGGGTGGGGCTGCTTTCCGGGAATTTCCGGGTCCGAAATCATGGCGCCTCCGCGTACGCCGCGGCCCTTTCCTGGCAGAACGCCGCGAAAGCAGCCGCCCGGTGGGTGAGCCGGCTTCCCGCCGGGCGGGCCAGCACGACGGGAAGCGGGCGCACCACGTCCTTGATGCGCCGTACCGAAAGCCCGCGCCCCTCGTAGCTGACGTCGGGCCGGGGGCGCTGGATGAGCAGTGAGTAGCCGACACCCCGGGCGACGAGACTGCGGACCATCTCGAAGCTCTCGGTGCGGTGGCGCACGGCCGGGGTGACGCCGGCGGAGGCCAGTACGTCGGTGAAGTAGCTCAGGCTGGGCGGCACGTCGAGCGCGATCATGTCGTGGCCGGCCAGGTCCGCCAGCCGGATCTCCTCCTGTTCCGCCAAGGGGTGCCCGGGTGGGAGCAGGACGTGCGGTCGCGTTTCGTAGAGCGTGTCGAAGTCGACTCCGGCCTGGATGTCCACGCCGTACAGCACGGCGAGTTCGCACCGTCCCTCGCGCAGGAGACCCTGCAGATCGGTGAGGGAGCCCTCCACGAAGTCGACCGCCACACGTGAGTGGGCGGCCTGGAAGTCCTCCAGGAGCGGTGGGATCAGGAACGGCGCGATGGTCGTGAAGCAGCCGATCACCAGCCGTCCGGCAGGTATCCGGCCGATGTCCCGCATACCTGCCTGGAGTTCGTCCGTGCGGGCGAGCAGTGAGCGCGCTTCCGGGAGGAGGAGCCGTCCGGCCTCGGTGAGGGTGAGGCCCTTGGCCTTGGAGCGAAGGAGCAGTTGGACCCCCGTCCGGGATTCCAGCTGGGCGATCGCGACGGAAACGGCGCCTTGGGAGACGAACAGCCGGCGGGCCGCCCCGGTCATGGTCCCGGCTTCCGCGCAGGCGACGAAATAGTGCAGCTGACGCAGACTTATTCTGTCGGTCATGAATGAATTCTATAACGAGCTTCACCATTATGACGTTTTCAAGTGGGCCGAAAATCAGGACAATTGAATGACCGAGTCCAGGAGGTTGTGCAATGACACCGACCAACACGGCGGCAACGTGCCCGGTACATCACAGTTTCGACCCGCTGGGTGAGGAGTACGTCGCCGACCCGTACCCGATCCACTCCGCGGTGCGCGAGGAAGCCCCGGCCTTCTACGCTTCGGCGATCGACATGTGGGTGATCACCCGGTACGACGACATCGAAGCGGTCCTCAAGGACCCGGGCACCTTCTCCGCGGCCGTGGGGCAGCGCCCCGTCTTCCCGATGTCGCAGGAGGCACAGGGCATCCTCAAGGAGGGTTTCCACGCCTACCCGGTGATGTCGGACTGCGACCCGCCCCGTCACACGCGGATACGGAAGCACAACATGACGGGGTTCTCGCCCCGCCGCATCGCCACGCTGGAGCCGAAGGTCTGGGCGAAGGCGACCGAACTGGTGGACGCCGTCAAGCCCGGTCAGGTGGACCTGGTGGCGGCGCTGACCTACCCGCTTCCCGCGTACATGATCTTCACCTTCATCGGGTTCCCCGACGAGGACATGGACATGCTGAAGAGCTGGTGCGGCAACCGCATCGCGTTCAGCTGGGGGCGTCCGAGCGCCGACGAGCAGCGCGAGATCGCGACCAACATGACGCACTACTGGAAGTACTGCGAGGACTTCGTCGCCCGGCGTGCGGCCGAGCCGGTGGACGACTTCACCAGCGACCTCATCAGGATCCACCTGGCCGATCCGGACGCGCTGTCGCTCGCCGACATCACGAACGTCGCCTACGGCCTGAGCTTCGCCGGCCACGAGACCACCACGAGTTTCACCGGCAACGCGATACGCCAGCTGCTGTCCAACCCGGAGCAGTGGGCGGCCATATGCGCCGACCGCTCGCTCATCACCAAGGCGATCGAGGAACTGCTGCGCTACGACAGCAGCATCCCCGCCTGGCGGCGCATCACCACCAGGGCGGTCGACGTCGGGGGCGTGCGGATCCCGGCCGAGGCCAAGGTCCTGATCCTCCTGGGAGCGGCCAACCGGGACCCCAAGCACTTCGAGGAGCCGGAGAGCTTCGACATCCTCCGGGGCGACGCCCGACGCCACCTCGCCTTCGGGAAGGGCATCCACTACTGCATCGGTGCTCCGCTGGCGCGGATGGAGGCACGGATCGCGCTCGACCTGCTCGCGCAACGGGCCCCGGACCTGCGGATGGTGGCCGGCCAGGACTTCGACTTCCCGGCCAACGTCTCCTTCCGCGGGCCCCGCAGCCTGCTCGTCGACTGGCCCGGCTGACCGGCCCCCGCCGGCCCGGCGGCTGCGAGCCCCCGGCTCGCGGCCGGCCGGGCCCGGTCCCCTCGTTCAGCGTCCGGTCGCGCGTTCGGTGACCAGCAGGGTCTGCAGGACCCGGCCGCAGTCGCCGGCGGCGTCGTCGAGCTGCCCCAGGGCCAGGCCCGAACCGGCGGGGCTGGCCGCGGTGTCCGAGCGCAGGCACAGCCACTCGCCCACCGGGTCACGGTGCAGGGCGAGTGTGATGTCCGTGTTGATGACGAGCCCCGCGTGGTGGTCGAGTTCGAACGCGACGGCCCAACTGCTGTCGGCCACGGTGAGCGCCCGGGTCAGCGGTGTGTCCTGCTCACCGCCCACCAGGCCGACACGCTGGCGCACCCAGGCGGTCCCGGGCCCGAGCGAGTCGAACCCCTTGCCGGGTTCGAAGCGCCACTCCATGGCGGACACGTACCCGTCGAGGTGGGCGCCGGCCATGGTGTGCGGGGGCTGCGGGCCCGGCCGCGCGGGGGCCGTCGGGCCGGGGCACAGCGACGGGGTCTCGGGCGGACTGGCCACCAGCCGCCAGGCGCGGGCCACCAGCACCAGGTCGCCTCCCGAGGTCATCTCGCCCTCGAGGATCTCCGTACGGCCGCCGGAGCGGACGGTGCGCACGTCGATCCGCAGGTCCGCCACGGGCACGGGGCGCAGCAGTTCCACCGTGACGCGGGCGATGCGCATGCCGGGCCGGGGGGCGTGCCTCTCCATGGCGCGGCCCATGAGCGCGGAGGGCGGACCGCCGTGCTGCGTCTTGGCGCTCCAGGGCCCCGCCGTGGCCGGCGTGCTCGCGAAGCGGCCATCGCCCAGGTCGAGGTAGAAGGCGTCGGCCGTCGCGGCGGACAGTGGCGATGGTTCGGCATTCATACAGGAACCCTTTCGGTGCTCGGAGACCTGGCGGGCGGGGGCGTAGCGGCAGTATGCGGGTGGGGTGCCCGACGCGTACGCGGTTTCTACCGATCGGCCGGCGCACTCTCCCCGGAACCGTGGAGCGGGGCGAGCCGTCCCGTGGCGTCCCTGGAGTTCTCGAACACGGAGCCGGTGTGCAGAAGGGTGGGCTCGTCGAACGGGCGGGCCATCAACTGCATGCCGATCGGCATCCCGTCGCTGTCCCACGCGACGGGCAGGGAGAGCGTGGGGAACCCCGTCAGGTTGCCCGGGGCGGAGAGCCTCACGTACGCGGAGGTGACCGACTCGGTGACGCCGTCCGGCCAGCCGACCGTCTCCTGGTCCCGCGGCACCGCGGTGAGCGGAACGGTCGGGGCGGCGATCACGTCGACCTCGTCGAACAGGCGGAGCCAGGCCTCGTGGATCAGGGTGCGGGCGCGCTGGGCACGGAGGTAGTCCAGGGCCGTGACGCGCGCTCCCGCCTCCAGCAGGAGGCGCACATCGGACCCGTAGAGGTGGGGCGTCTGCCGCAACGCGCGTTCGTGCACGGACGACGCCTCCGGAGCCATGAGCCCCCAGTGGGCGGCCTCCATGTGACCGGTCAGGGGCGGGACCACCGGGACGGTCGTGGCACCCAGACTGCGCAGCTCGTCGATGGCCCGCCGGACCGCCCCTTCCACCTGCGGATCGACGTGCTCGAAGAAGAACGCGGCAGGCACTCCGACGCGCAGGCCCAGCAGGTCGCCACCGGGCGCGGGCGGCGACGGTTCGAGGCCTGCCGGGGCCGGACGCCGGGGATCGGTGAGGGCCCTCAGCACGATGCCCGCGTCCTCGGCCGTCCTGGTCAGCGGGCCGACCGTGTCCAGTGACCACGACAACGGCGCCACGCCCGCGCAGGGGACCAGCCCGTAGGTGGGCTTGAGGCCGACGACACCGTTCAGCGCCGCCGGGACCCGTATGGAGCCACCGGTGTCCGTGCCCAGGCAGAACAGCGCGGATCCGGCGGCGACCGCTACGGCCGAACCCCCGCTGGAGCCACCGGCGGTGCGTTCCGCCCGCCACGGATTGAACGTCTGCGGGGTGAGAAGCCCGTAGGCGAATTCATGCGTGTGGGTCTTGCCGACGAGGACGGCACCCGCCCGCGCGAGCCGGGCGGCCACCGGGCTGTCCACGCTCGGGACACGTCCCTCCCACACCCGTGAACCGGCGGTGGTCGGCACGCCGGCGGTGTCGATCAGATCCTTGAGGCCGTAGGGAAGACCGTGCAGCGGGCCGCGGTAGTCACCCCGGCGGATGTCGCGCTCCGCCTGTGCGGCCGCCTTGCGCGCGCGGTCGGCGTCGACGGTGGCGTAGGCGTTGAGGCGCCCTTCGCTCGCGTCGCAACGGGCCAGTACGGACTCCAGGAGCTCGACCGGCGACAGCTCACGCCTGCCGACTGCGGAACCGGCCTCCTTGACCGTCAGTTCACAGGGCAGCATCGGCCGTCTCCCGGTCGGCACGGCGGTCCGCGCCCGAGACGTGGTAGACCGACGCCGGGGGAACGCCGTCGAGGTCGAGTGCCCGCAGGCCGGCCATGATGCCCTCCAGCCGGCCTGCCAGTTCCGACACCTTGTCGCTCCAGCCGGCTTCGGGTGTGTGCTCCGGGCCCGTGGCAGCCGGAGGCGGGCCGTACGAGGAAGCCATCGAGGGTTCCTAACGCGAAAGCGGTGCGAACGGGGAAGGGCCCGGCGGCCCTCTGGGGGATGTGGAGGGCCGCCGGGGGTACGGGGGCCGCGGCCGGGGCCCGGCCACGAGGGAGCGAGGTGCTAGAGATCGAGCGAGACGTCGTACGACTCCAGCCAGGCGTTGAGCCAGAGGGGCACTTCCAGGTCGATGCGGGTGATCTGGGTGCTGGCCGTGCTGATGCTCCCGTCGAGACGGCCCCGGGTCCGTTGCAGGTCGAGGAGCGGCAGGATCGGCGCGTCGCCCCGGCCGATGACCTCGGCGAGCCTGTCGCGGAGCTTCTTCTCGTACCCGGAGTCCTGGGTGCTGGGGTAGGGGGCCTTCACCCGCTTGGCTATGGACTCGGGGAGCACGTCGCGGGTCGCCGCGCGCAGGAGGCTCTTCTCACGTCCGTCGAACGTCTTCATGGCCCAGGGAGCGTTGAAGACGTACTCCACGAGACGGTGGTCGCAGAACGGGACGCGCACCTCCAGCCCGACCGCCATGCTCATCCGGTCCTTGCGGTCCAGGAGCGTGTTGAGGAAGCGCGTGAGGTTGAGGTAGCTGATCTCCCTCATCCGCTTCTCCAGGCCGGTCTCCCCGGCCAGGACGGGAACCTCGGCGATGGCGTCGCCGTAGCTGGACCGCCGGTAGCCGGGGATGTCGAGGGTGCTCAGCAGGCCGCCGTCGAACAGCGGGGTGCCGTCGTAGAACGGGCCGGGGGTCGTGGTGAGCCAGGGAAACGTCTCGGCGGTGAGGACCTCCGGGTCGTGGAACCAGCTGTAACCGCCGAAGAGTTCGTCGGCGGACTCGCCGGACAGCGCGACCGTGGAACGCTCCCGCACCGCCTGGAAGAGGAGGTACAACGAGGGCCACAGGTCCCCGTACCACATGGGGGGCAGGTCGGTGGCGGCCAGCACGGCCGCCCGCACCCCGGGGTCGCTCAGGTCGTCGCTGTTGAGGAGGATCTCCTTGTGCTCGGCGGCCACGTGCTGCACGAGGTCCCGCACGAACGGCGCGTCGGGCGTACTGCGCAGGGGGTCGGGGACGAAGTTCTCCTCCGCGCCCACGAAGTCGACCGAGAAGGAGCGGACCGGCCCGCCCCCCTCGGCGGCCAGGGCCTTGGCGGCGAGGGCGGTGATCGCGGAGGAGTCGAGTCCGCCGGAGAGCAGACTGCACAGGGGCACGTCCGAGATGAGCTGCCGGCACACGGTGTCCTCGAGCAGGCCGCGCACCGTGTCGATGGTCTGTTGCAGCGTGTCCGTGTGCTCGTGGGCCTCCAGCGCCCAGTAGCAGCGCTTGACCAGCCCCTCGCGGCGGACCCGCACCGTGTGGCCGGGCCGGACCTCGTGCATCCCCGTGAAGATCGCGTGCTCGGGCGTCTTGACCATGTCCAGGAGCTCGCGCAGGCCGTCGGTGTTGATACGGCGAGGGATACCCGGGTGCGCCAGGATCGTCTTGGGCTCGGAACCGAACAGGACCCCGTCGGCCGTCGGGTAGTAGTACAGGGGCTTGACGCCCATTCGGTCGCGCACCAGGAGCAGTTCCTGGCTCCGTACGTCCCACACGGCGAAGGCGAACATGCCGTTGAGCTTGTCGACGACCCCCTCGCCCCACTCCAGGTAGCCCCGCAGCACCACTTCGGTGTCGCTCCGGGTGCGGAAGCGGTGCCCGCGGGACACGAGGTCGGATCTGAGCTCGCGGAAGTTGTAGATCTCGCCGCTGAAGGTGAGAACGGCGAGTGTGCGTCCGTCCTCCTCGGCGGTCATCGGCTGACGCCCGCCCTCCAGGTCGATGACCGACAGCCTGCGGTGGCCGATCGCGGCGTGCCGGTCGATCCACACCCCTTCGTCGTCCGGACCGCGGCACGCCATCGTCCGGGTCATGGCATCGACGACGGAGCGCTCCTCTCCGAGGTCACGCGTGAAATCTATCCAGCCCGCAATGCCGCACATAAGCGACGTACTCCTTCGGTCGATGAACAGAAGAACGGCGGGCGCCGGCTCGAGCGGGCGCCCGTGGCCCAGGGGACAGGGGGTGCGTGTACCGATCGCTGTTCCGGCCCGTCGCGGCGGTTGCCGCGGCGGACCGGATGCCGGGCGGGAGGCCCGGTGGGGAGCTGAGGCCTTACGACTGGTGAGCCGGCTCGGGCCAGGTGAGCTTCCGTGCGTAGTGGGCGCCGATCGCGACCACCGTGAGGACCGCGGCCGTGCCGGCGAGGGCCATCACCATGGACGGGGAGGACCGGTCGACGACCACCCCTCCGGCCAGGGCTCCCATCGAGATGGTGGCCTGGAACGACGCGGTGAAGAGCACCGACGACGCCTCGGGGGAGTCGGGACAGGCCTTGGCGAACCAGGTCTGGGAACAGACCGGGACGGCGCCGTACGCGACGCCCCAGAGGATCAGCAGGATCACCGCGCCCGGCCGGCTGCCGCCGAGTACGGGCAGCAGGAGAGTCGCCCCGGCGATCATCGCGGCAGCCGCCATGAACGTGGTCCTGGGATGACGCGACACCAGGGACCCGCCCAGGAAGTTGCCGCCGATACCCGCTGCCCCGTAGATGAGCAGGAAGACCGTGATGGCGCCGGCGCCCACGTGGGTCACCTGCTCCAGGAACGGGGTGACGTAGGTGTAGGCGCCGAAGTGGGCGAGCACGACCAGGAAGGTGATCAGCAGCGCGAACCGGGTGTTGACGCTCTTGAGCATGTCGGTGAGCACGCGCAGCCGGGTCGGCTCCTCCGCGGGCAGCGGGGGGACCACCAGGACCAGCAGGACGAAGACGGCGAGCGTCAGGCCCCCCATGACCAGGAAGGCGGTCCGCCACCCCGCGATGTCGCCGATCAGCGTGCCCATCGGTACCCCGAGCACGGATCCGAGCGGGACGGCGGAGAAGATGACCGCGGTGGCCCGCCCGACCGACTCCGGGGGCACCAGCCGGCCGGCCAGTCCGGCCCCGATCGACCAGAACCCCCCGATGGTGATGCCGACCATCACACGGGAGACCAGGACGAGCCAGTAGCTGGAGGCGGCGGCCGCCAGGAAGTTCGCCAGGGCCAGCAGGAGGATGAAGGCCCCCAGCATGAGGCGCCGGTCGATACGCCCCGTGGCCACCGTGACCAAGGGGGCGGAGATGGCTGCCAGGAATCCCGGCATGGTCATCATCAGACCAGCCATTCCGTCGGAGATGGTGAAACTCGACCCGATGGATGTCAGCAATCCGATGGGCAGGATCTCGGTGGTGACGATGGAGAAGATTCCCAGCATCACCGAAATCACGGCCAGCCACGAGACGAGTGGGGACCTGGTCGGATGTTCGGTGGAGCCGATGGAAGCAGTCGTTGCTGTGGACACGAATCCCGTCCTGTTGTGGGGCGTCACAAAGAAGTGTGAGCACTATTGCAGCAGGGACAGGAGCAACCTTCTGGCAGTTTCCCGACGTCAACAAGAGCGGCCGGATACCCCTCCGGGGCGCTGGCCGGCCTGCGTCAGGAGTGCGAAACCCTGTGTTATGCCTGCTCAGAGTGTTGCCGAGGGGCCTGCGGGCCGATTCGCTCCTGGCCCCGGACACTCCTCGTGGGGCCGGCAACTCCGTGCTACTTCGCCGAGTCGGCTGACGTGGGAACACGTCCCGGCACGGGCGGCGTACGGTGCGGGTGCTATTCGCTGCGACATGCGACCCGCCGGGGATGGCGGCGGACGAATAGACCCCTGAACGATACTGATAAGTAATTCCTTTCCTCGCCCACTGGATTGCATGCTTCGACGCCTGGACCGTGAACGCGTTCCGGCGGTCTTTTCGTGCAATCTTTTCCATGTTGACGGGGTGTCGCACACGGGTGGCGCAGGCCCGGGTGTCCATGGCTCGGACGGGTCAGGCGATCCGGATGGTGCCGCAGGGCGGCTTCCGCCGCCGCCAGGTCACGACCGCGTCCCCCGGGCCGGGCCCCGGGTCCCTCCGTCCCCGAGCGTGCGGAGCAGCGCCTTCACGGCGCGCTGCTCGCCCCTGCCCGAGGTGGACTTCTCCCGGTCGTTCGCGGCCGGCTGCCGGGCGGCGGACACGGATCCCGGTGCCGGTCTTCCCGGTCTTCCCGGTCTTCTCTGGCTTCCTGGTCCAGCTGCGTCTTTTTCCCGGTCGCCCCGGTCGTGCCGAGGCCGGCAGCACCTCGGCCCAGGGTGGGCAGCCGCAGGCCGGGTCTGACGGCGTATCCACGCTTCGCGAGCAGGACGAGGGTGCACCCCGCCGTCGGCCCCGGCGACGATGGCGCGCTCCACCTCGAACCGGCGGGCCCCTGCGTCAAGGGCGGCCCCGTGGCGGGCGTGCGCGAGCCCGCCGGATTCCCGTCGGCCGGTACGCCGTGCCGACGTCACGACCGGGAGCGGCCTGACGGCGGCCCACCCCACATGCCACCGCAGGGCAGTCATAGAATCTGACGTATATTCAGATAGGCAACCGCCCTCGTCAGCACGGCATTTCAGCTAGGCACGTTGCAGCGCATGCCGCATCCTGCCCGGGAAGGCCACCGGCCCCCAGGAGGGTGCGGACCGTGCGGGCGGGCAGGTCATCCCAGGAGGAATTCCCCGCCGTGCACCCCCTTACTGACTCCGATCCTGCCAGCATCGGTCGCTACCGCCTCACCGGTCGTCTCGGCGAGGGCGGTATGGGCACCGTCTACCTCGGTACCACCCCCGGCGGCCGACCGGTCGCGGTCAAGGTCATCAGTGACCGGTTCCGGTACGAGGACCAGGCTCTGGAGCGGTTCCGGCGCGAGGTAGGCACCCTGCACACCGTGCGCAGCGCGTACACCGCCTCGCTGATCGACTGCGGTCTGGAATCCCCGCCCTACTGGTTCGCCACCGAGTACGTGCCCGGCCGCACCCTGGACTCCGCGGTGCACGCGTCCGGCGCGCTGCCCGCGCGGCTCTGCCTCGGCATCCTGGCCGCACTCGCCGAGGGTCTGTCGGACATCCACGTCCACGGTGTACTGCACCGGGACGTCAAGCCGCAGAACATCATCCTGTCGCCGGTCGGCCCGCAGCTCATCGATTTCGGCATAGCCCGCGGGGCCGGGCAGACCGCGCTGACGCAGGTCGGTCACACCGCAGGCAGCCCCGGCTTCACGGCTCCCGAGGCACTGCAAGGCGAAGAAGTCGGTGTCGCCGCAGACGTGTTCGCGCTGGGCGCCGCCCTCGCCTTCGCCGCGACCGGCCGCCCCCCGTACGGTGACGGCGCCTTCCCGGTGGTCTCCTACCGCACCGTCCACGGCGACATCGACCTGGACGCGGTCGACGCCGGACTCGCCGAGATCATCAAGTCCTGTACCGATCGCGACCCGGCCCGGCGGCCGACACCCGCGGAGATCGTGGAACTGTGCCAGTCGCCCGTCTCCCTGGCGAACGATCCGGCCTACCGGAGGATCGCCACCCCCGACGTGGCGGAGGGCGTCCCCGGCCCGGCCCCGGTACCCACCGCACCCGACGCCCTCACCGTGGCCCCCGATGTCCGGCCCTCGGCGGCTCCGACAGTCCCGGCCCTCCTGCCGGCACCGACGGAGGTGGCGCCGGCTCACATCCCTCCCGCCTCCGCGCCGCCCCTCGGGGGAGCCGGCAGCCGCCGTGTGTGGCGTCGCCCGGCCGTCATGGCCGTCAGCGCGGTCGCGGTCGTGTGCGCGGTGACGGGGGCCCTGCTGGTCCTCCAGCCCTGGGAGAGCGCGAAGGGTGCCGACGGGCGGAAGGCCGAGGCCGGAGCGAGTTCCGCGCCGGCGGGGGAGGACGCCGAGCCCGACGACAGCTCGGACGGCTCGGCGGGCGATGCCTCGGACGGCTCGGACACCTCGGCGGACAACGTCTCGGACGACGCGGACGGGACGTTGCCGATGGAGAGGATCGTCACCCCGCCGATGAGTCTGCGGCCGGGTGAGGAGATGGCGGCGGCGAGAGTCTCGCTCGCCCTCCAGCGGGACGGCAACCTCGTCGCCTACGACGAGACGAACCAGGCGCGCTGGGACAGTCAGACCAAGGACACCGGGGCGCGCGTCGACTTCCAGCCCGACGGCAACCTCGTCGTCTACGACGCGAACGGCCAGGCCGTGTGGGCCAGCCGGACGGACGGGCACGAGAACGCGGTGCTGAAGCTCCAGAGCGACGGAAACATCACGATCCTCGACGGCACGACGGCCCTCTGGGCCGCCGGCACGAACCACTGACGGGCGCTGCCCTCCGGAGGCCGGTGCGGTGCCGGGCCGGAGCGGAGTCGGCGGGGCGACCCGTTCGACGGACCCGTTCGAGACGGCGAGGATCCGATGGCGCCGGCCGGAGGTGACAGCGGGCGTCGCTGCGTGAGGTGAACACGGGCGGCATCCCGGTGCACACGCGGCACACGGACCACAGCACACGGCACGTGGCACACGGACCACAGCACACGGCATGTGGCACACAGGCCGGGCCCGCAGGCCCGGAACCGCCCCGGAGCCCCGGGGCGGAGGACGGGCCGGCAGCGGGAGACAGCGGAAGCCGCCCCGCACCCCACCCCGGCCCCGGACGCGCTCAGGGAGGGCGCCTGACCGGTGAAACACCTGGTCAGGCGCCCCTTTGCGGCGTCTAGAAGAAGCCCAGCTTCTTCGGCGAGTACGACACCAGAAGGTTCTTCGTCTGCTGGTAGTGCTCCAGCATCATCTTGTGGTTCTCCCTGCCGATTCCCGACTGCTTGTATCCGCCGAAAGCGGCGTGCGCCGGATAGGCGTGGTAGCAGTTCGTCCAGACCCTGCCCGCCTTGATGGCACGGCCCGCCCGGTACGCGGTGTTGGTGTCCCGGGTCCACACGCCCGCGCCGAGTCCGTACAGCGTGTCGTTCGCCGTCCTGATGCCCTCGTCGAAGTCCGAGAAGGACGTCACGGCGACCACCGGGCCGAAGATCTCCTCCTGGAAGACCCGCATACGGTTGTCACCCTCGAAGATCGTCGGCTGGACGTAGAAGCCGCCCTCCAGTTCACCCCCGTGCTCCACCCGCTGACCCCCCGTCAGGATCTTCGCCCCCTCCTGCTGGCCGATCTCCAGGTACGAGAGGATCTTCTTCAGCTGTTCGTCGGAGGCCTGCGCGCCGATCATCGTGTCGGTGTCCAACGGGTGCCCCGGCACGATCTGTTCGGTCCGCGCGATGCCCGCCTCGAGGAACTCGCTGTAGTGTCCCCGCTGGATCAGCGCCCGCGACGGACAGGTGCACACCTCGCCCTGGTTGAGGGCGAACATGGTGAACCCCTCGAGCGCCTTGTCACGGAAGTCGTCGTCCAGCGCCCATACGTCGTCGAAGAAGAGGTTCGGCGACTTGCCGCCCAGCTCCAGGGTGACGGGCTTGAGGTTCTCCGAGGCGTACCGCATGATCAGGCGCCCCGTCGTGGTCTCGCCCGTGAAGGCGATCTTCGCGACGCGCGGGCTGGAGGCGAGCGGCTTGCCCGCCTCCGCGCCGAACCCGTTGAGGATGTTGACCACGCCCGGCGGCAGCAGGTCGGCGACCAGGCTCATCCACACGTGGATCGACGCGGGGGTCTGCTCGGCCGGCTTGAGGACCACCGCGTTCCCGGCGGCCAGCGCGGGGGCGAGCTTCCAGACCGCCATCAGGATCGGGAAGTTCCACGGGATGATCTGGGCCACCACACCCAGCGGCTCGTGGAAGTGGTACGCGACGGTGTCGTCGTCGAGCTCGCTCAGCGAGCCCTCCTGGGCGCGCAGCGCACCCGCGAAGTAGCGGAAGTGGTCGATGGCCAGCGGGATGTCCGCGGCCAGCGTCTCGCGGACCGGCTTGCCGTTCTCCCAGCTCTCGGCGACCGCCAGCTCCTCCAGATGCTCCTCCATGCGGTCGGCGATCCGGTTCAGGACGACCGCACGGTCACCGGCCGACACGGCGCCCCAGGCCGGGGCCGCCGCGTGCGCGGCGTCCAGGGCGCGCTCCACGTCGTCCTCGGTGCCCCGGGCGATCTCGGTGAAGGGGCGGCCGTTGACGGGGCTCGGGTTCTCGAAGTACTGGCCACGGGCCGGCGGGACGTAGGCGCCACCGATCCAGTGGTCGTAGCGGGACTCGTACGAGACGATGGCGCCCTCGGTGCCCGGCGCGGCGTAACGGGTCATCTCTGTGGCCTCCCGGATCCGGTGCCGCCCGCCGTTGGACGGCACTCGGCGTGAGGCTAGGCGGCGCGACGTTGCGACGCCGTTGCACGGGCCGCTGCGAAGGGACGGCCTACGCGCGCTGCTCCGCGTCGAGCACCCGCGCCCTGGCCAGGAGCGCCGGACGCCGTTCCGGGGGAGCCGCCGCCGCGAGGGCCCGCCAGACGGCGAGGTCCTCCGCGCCCCACGGGCTGTACGCCCAGTCCGAGAGCAGCCCCGGATCAGCCCGGGCGATGAGGGCGGCCCGCAGCTGTCCGGCGATCCGGTGCCGCAGCCGGACCACCGCCGGTGCCTGCGAACGCGGCAGCAGGGGACCGGTGTACGCGCCGAGCGCCGCCGACACCGCCCCGGACTCCAGCCTGCGTACGACGGTGTCGAAGTCGGACTCCACCCGCGCGCCGAGCCGGTACGGACGCGAGTGCAGCAGCTCGGGCCCCAGGAGCCGCCGCAGCCGGGCGAGTTCGGCCCGCAACGTCACCGCCGGGACGCACTCGTCCTCGTACACCTCGATCAGCAGCTCGTCACCGCCGAGGCCCTCCGGGTGGAGGGCCAGTGCCAGCAGGATCTCGCTGTGGCGTCGGCTGAGCCGGATCCGGCGCCCGTCCAGCACGAGGAGCGCCTCGTCCCTCCCGAGCGCGGAGAGCCGAGCCGATCCGGCGGCGGGCGGCGGTGCGGCGAGTGCGAGCTGGGACTCGGCGGCGCGCGCCACCGCCTGGACGAACGCCAGGCTGTGTGGATGCGCGAGCCCGTTCCCGCCGGTGATGTCGACGGCGCCGAGGACCCGGCCCGTGAGCGGGTCGTGCAGCGGGGCGGCCGCGCACGTCCACTGCTGGACCGGCCTGAGGAAGTGCTCGGCGGCGAACACCTGGACCGGGCGGTCCACCGCGAGCGCCGTACCGGGGGCGTTCGTCCCGGCCTCCGACTCCGCCCAGCGGGCTCCCTCCACGAAGTTCATCCGCTCCGCGCGCCTGCGGGCCCGTGCGTGTCCCTCGACCCACAGCAGCCGGCCGTGCGCGTCGCAGACCGCGAGCAGATGCCCGCCGTCCACGGCGTAGGCGGTCATGAGTTCGCGGATCACCGGCATGACGCGCGCCAGGGGGTGCGCGTCCCGGTAGGGGCCGAGTTCGTCCGCGCGGAGCTCCACCAGCGCCGCGCCGTCCGGGCTGACCCGTGCCTGCGCGGAGCGGCGCCACGACTGGCCCACCACGGAGCGCACCGGCTTCTCCAGCCGTCCGTCGGAGGTGAACACCTGGTGCGCGCGGTGCAGTTCACCGAGCCGGGCACCGGGATTCGCGTCGGCGGCCAGAGCCACCCAGGGGTCCGTCAAGTTGGCCTCCCGTCCGTGGCGGCATACCCTCCCCATCGTCAGGGCAAAGGCCGTCCACGACAACCGCTGGGGTGCGGCAATCGGTGGCGACGGGACCGGAGTTCCCCGGTGCGCCACGGCCCGGTGCGCACACCGTGCTTGAGTCCGTCGCCCTCCGCGAGTGAGCGGCCGCGATCCTCAACGGGCCCGCACCGCACGGTTGTTCGTCCCCGGCCCGCCGTGCGGACCGAGTACGATCGCCTCGGCCGGTCCGAGTACGCGAACCGATGCCCGCCGCACACGGGTGCCGGAAGGGTGGGGCCCATGCGCCGACTGCTGCTGTTCGTCACGCCGCTGCTGCTCACCCTGGGCTGCGGGCTGGTGCCGTCCCCCGAGGAGGAGGCGGCGGACGCCGCACGGGAGGTGGCCAGGACGGCGGGGGAGCGGCTCTACGGCCAGCGCCCGCGCACGGCGGAGGATGTCGGGCGTTCCGCCTCCGGCATCGACGGGGTGGAGGTACTGCGGGTGACCGGTACCTCGACGCACGAAGGGCATGGCATCGACGTGCTGGTCCGCACCTCCGGCACGGCGTACACCAAGGGCTTCGACGCCGAGGAGGTCGCGGTGCGCCGCTGCTTCACGGTGCGCGTGTCGCCCAGGTCGGAGTGGGACGAGGAACCCCGTGACGCGGACTGCCCGGACGGGCCCCCGCTGGTCTTCGCCCCGCCACCCGAACCGCCGGAGCTGCCCTACGAAGAGCTCCGCGCGAAGCTTCCCCGGGTGCCGCGGGGCGGGCGTGCGGACGAGGCCGAGGTGCGCCGTACGCTCGCCGCCCTCGACCTGCATCCGGCGATCCGCAGCCAGGTCGAGTCGGACGGCGGCAGGGTCGGCGTGCTCCTGTCGCTCCAGGGCAACGGTTACGACGCGCAGGACTGCCTGCTCGCACGGGTGGGGCCCGGCGACACGGCGGTGTGGGTCCCGCCCCGGGCGCAGCGGATGCCCGGAGAGGCCGGCTGCTCCGTCGGCAACGCCCTTGACCCGGTACCGGCACCGCACTGAGGGCCCGCCGCCGAGGACGCCCCGCCCGGGACAGGGCCGTGGGCCGTCGGCCGTGGCACAAGGGTGTGTCCGGCCGTTTCGCCCCCTCGGCCACAGCTGTGTGGGAGGAGAACCGTATACGACGGCCGACCGGGAGCGGTGCCGATGTCCGGCACCGGTTGTCGGACCCGGCCCGGTGTTCCGGCAGCGCGGACACCCACGTCCGGGGCCGCCCCTCGCGGGCGGCGCGGCCCCGACGGCACGGCCGGGAGGCGGTGCCGCGTTCCGCCCGCCGCCACGACGTGCCCCGCTCCGAGGTCCGCGGCGCGGCTGTCCGCGGTGTCTCGGGCGCGTTTCCCCGAGGTGTGCGATTCCGGCCGGGTCATCGCGCCGGGGGAGCGGGGCACACATCTGACGGAGGAACAGCGGGCCGGTGCCGAGCCGCCCGAGGTGTGCGCGCCCCGCACCGCGCGGCGTACCCCCGGTCACGCCCGTCGATCACGGGTACCGGCCCTCCCACCAGGGGGTGCCGTGGCCCGCCCGTGCGTCACCCGTCGCGGCAAGCTGGTCAGTTGTGACCTGTTGACATGCGGATCACGGCTCGCTTTACTCCATCCAACGCCGGAGTTGAGCACTCGGCGCCAGAGGTACGCCCAACCGGTATCGCGGTCCCCGCGCCGTCAGTCCGGACTGAGTCGCCAGGATCCACGCACTTCGCGGGGTCCGAGGCGGGGACGTACCCCCCACCCTTCGGGAGCTCCAGATGTCCCTCATCAACCGCGTCCGGTCCTACGGACGGGTTCCTGTGGCAGTCGCCGCGGCAGCGGCACTGATCACCCCCCTGTTCCTCTCCTCCACCGCGAGCGGCGCGACCCAGGCGGTCACCGTTCCGCCCACGCACGCCAACTTCGACTACCAGATCGGGGAGCCGTACACCCCACCCTCCGGGGTGAAGGTCGTCAGCCGTGACCACACCGCCTCGCCCGCGGCGGGCCTCTACAACATCTGTTACGTCAACGCCTTCCAGGCCCAGCCGGGAGCCGAGAACGAGTGGGGCGACCTGCTGCTGCGGGACGCCAAGGGCAACGTCGTGTACGACGACGGCTGGGGCGAGGCGATCCTGGACATCAGGACCGACGCCAAGCGCCAGCGGATCGCCGCCAAGGTGAACGCCTGGATCGACACGTGCGCGACCAAGGGCTTCAAGGCCGTCGAGCCCGACAACCTCGACACGTTCTCCCGGACCGACCTGATCAGCAAGGCGAACGCGAAGGCGTTCGTCAGGCTGCTCGCCGACCACGCCCACCAGAAGGGCCTGGCCATCGCACAGAAGAACACCTCGGAGTTCTCGCTCTCCCGCGCCGAGACGGGCCTCGACTTCGCCGTCGCCGAGGAGTGCGGCGAGTGGGACGAGTGCGGTGACTACACCGAGGGATTCGGTGACAACGTCATCGTGATCGAGTACAAGGCGTCGGCCTTCAAGGCCACGTGCGCCGCCTTCGGCAGCCGGCTCAGCGTCGTTCTGCGCGACGTCGACGTCAGCGCCCCGGGCAGCAGCAAGTACGTCCGCAAGACCTGCTGAGCCGATTCCGGGGGCCGGTGCACTGACCCGCCCCGACCGGTTCGGCGTACTTCAGACTCCGTGCGGGGGGCGTGTCTTCCCCCGCGCCCCGCACGGAGCTTCCCGACGCGTCCTGCACGCTCCAGCCGTGCACCACGCCTCCCGGTACCCACCCACAGCACATCCTCCGCCGCGCCGTCGACGCCCGGCGTGACATCCCGTGCCGCACCGCGCATTCCCATGGGAGCCCAGATGGCCCGAACACCTCGTACCTCCGGCGTGACCGCCGGACTCACCCGCCGGACCGCTCTGCTGCGCGGCACGGGTCTGGCCGTCGGCGCCATGGCGGCCCTGCCCGGCTGCGGCGGCGGTGCCGACGACGGCATCGGGGCCGACGGGCGGGTCGTCGTCGAACTCTGGCACGGGCAGACGGACACCGGCCGCGCCGCCGTCGAGAAGCTGGTCGCGGAGTTCAACCGCACCCACCCCGGTATCCGCGTCGATCCCGGTGGCGGTGTGCTGGCGGACGCGATGCTCCAGAAGATCACCGCGGCACTGGCCTCCGGCTCCTTCCCCGACGTCGCCTACATCTTCGGCTCGGACCTGGCCAGCGTCGCGCGCAGCCCGTCGGTGGTGGACCTGACCGACACGATGCGCTCGGGCTCCTGGAACGACTTCTGGGACCCCGCACGCGAGGCCGTCACACTCAACGGGCAGGTACGGGCCGCCCCCGCCCTGCTCGACGCGCTTGCCGTCGTCTGCAACAAGAAGCTCTTCGACGACATCGGCCTGCCGCTTCCGCGCCCCGGCTGGACCTGGGACGAGTTCGTGGAGACGGCCGCGAAGCTGACCGCCGGCGGCAGCGGCAGGTTCGGCACCGGCTGGCCCGGAGTGGGCGACGAGGACACGGTGTGGCGCCTGTGGCCCATGGTGTGGGACCTGGGGGGTGACGTCGTCAGCGAGGACGGCAAGCGGATCGGGTTCGCGGACGTCGGCGCACGGGCGCTGGAGACGGTGGCGGCGCTCGCGAAGGACGGAAGCGTCTACGTCGATCCCAAGCCGGGCAGCGAGCAGATGTACCAGGTCTTCATGTCCGGCCGGATGGGCATGGCCGTCACCGGACCGTGGCAGCTGCCCGACATCCAGCAGGCGGAGATCGACTACCACGTCGTTCCGCTGCCCAGCTACAGCGGCAGGCCGATGACCATCTCGGGGCCCGACACCTGGACCGTGTTCGACAACGGCCCGGCACGCGTCGAGGCGGCACGCACCTTCGTGTCCTGGCTGTCGAAACCCGCGCAGGACGTGCGCTGGGACGTCCAGGCGGGCAGCCTGCCGCTGAGCCGCGCCACACAGGCACTGCCCGCCTGGCAGGCGCAGGAGGCCGGCACCACCGGGCTGCCGGTGTTCACCAAGGCCCTGGAATCGGCGCGCGTACGTCCCGTGCACGCGGCCTACCCACAGATCTCGCAGGCGCTCGGACGAGCCATCTCCTCCGTACTCCTCGGCCGGAGTACCCCCGTCAAGGCCCTGCGCACCTGCGCGGACGAGGCCAACGCCGCCCTGCTCATACCGCGTTGAGAGGAAAACGATGCCGCGTCTGCCCGCCCCGCTCACGCTCGCGGAGCGCCACCACCACACCCGCGCGGACAACGGCGATGCCGAGCGCGGTGACGACCTCACGAGCGGTGCCACGCCCGGCGGCACACCGAGACGGCCACCGCCCGGACCCTGGCAGCGCCGTCTGCGCGGCGAACAGGCGACCGCCTGGCTCTTCGTCTCGCCCTCGGTCCTGATCATCCTGGGCCTGAGCGTCGTCCCCGTCGCCTGGTCCCTGCTGCTGTCCTTCCGGGCCGACGACCTGGTCACCCCCAGCCGCTGGGTCGGCCTCGGCAACTACCGCGCCCTGGTGCAGGACCCGCACTTCGGCCAGGCCGTGCGCAACACGATCCTCTACACCGTGCTGTACGTGCCGCTGAGCATCGGCCTGGGGCTCGCCCTCGCCCTCGTGCTGAACCGGCGTATCCGGCTGGTGGGCCTCTACCGCACGCTGATCTTCGTGCCGTTCGTCATCTCGGCGACGGCGCAGGGGGTGCTGTTCTCCTTCGTCCTCGACCCGGAGTTCGGGGTCGCCAACTCCGTACTGCACAAGCTCGGAGTGTCCCCCCAGGGCTTCCTCACGGACCCCGGCCAGGCACTGCCCGTGCTCGTCGCGATCTCCCTGTGGAGCGGAACCGGCTTCTGCGTAGTGGTCATCCTCGCCGCCCTGCAGGACGTACCTCCCTCGCTGATCGAGGCGGCCCGGCTCGACGGGGCCGGGCGGTGGCACCTGCTGCGGCACGTCATCCTGCCCGCGCTCGCCCCCGTCCTCACCTTCCTGCTGCTGTGGCAGACCATCAACGCCCTCCAGGTCTTCGACCTGGTGTACGTCACGACCAAGGGCGGACCGCTCGGCTCCACCACGGTGATCGTCTACTTCATCTGGGAGCAGGCGTTCAAGAACTTCACCGCCGGCTACGGCGCCGCGGCGGCCTACGCGCTGGCGGTCGTCCTGTTCCTCGTCTTCGCCGTCCCGCGCCTCGTACGGGCCGTCCGGGGCCGATCGCGCGGGATCCGCCGCCCCGAAGGAGCCGCACGATGAGCGTCACCACGTCCCGTCCCCCCTTCCCCTCCTCGGCGCGGCGGTCGGGCAGCCCCCGGCGCGGCCGGATCCGGCTCCCGTTCAGCGCCTGGCACCTGCTGCTGGCCCCGCTCGCCCTGGTCTTCGCGATCCCGCTGATCTGGCTGCTCCTCAGCTCCGTGATGAGCGACGCCGAGATCAACCGCTTCCCACCGGCCCTGTGGCCGTCGGGGATCGATCCGGGCGGCTACCGCTACGTGCTCGGCAACGCGATGTTCCCGCGCTGGTTCGCCAACTCGCTGATCGTCTCGGTCGCCGCCGTGGCCTCCAACCTGCTGCTGGGCGCCCTCGGCGGATACGCGTTCGCCCGGATGCGGTTCGTCGGCTCCCGCCTCCTGCTGGGGCTGATGCTGGCCACGATGGCCATCCCCTTCCAACTCACCATGATCCCCACGTTCCTGGTGATGAAGCAGCTCGGGCTCATCGACACCCTGGGCGCGCTGATCGTCCCCTCACTGGTCACGCCCTTCGCCGTGTTCCTGTTCCGCCAGTTCTTCCTCTCCCTGCCGAGAGAGCTGGAGGAAGCGGCCTGGATCGACGGCTGTTCCCGGCTCCGGGTTTTGTTCCTCGTCATCCTGCCGCTCTCGAAACCGGCCCTGAGCACCGTGGCCGTCCTGACGTTCCTGACCACCTGGAACGACCTGACCTGGCCGCTGATCGCCATCAACCACGACACGCAGTACACCCTTCAGCTCGGACTGACGACCTTCCAGGGGCAGCACCACACCCGCTGGTCCGCCGTCATGGCGGGGAACGTGATCACCGTGCTGCCCGTCCTCCTCGCGTTCCTCCTCGCGCAGAAGTCCTTCATCCAGTCCATCACCTCCAGCGGCATCAAGGGCTGAGCCGGGGCGCCGCGGACCACCGGAGCTCCGCCCCCGACACCCCGCCCGGCTCCCGCCACCCACCGCGCTCCGCCACCCGGAGTCCGCGATCACAGGAAGCAGCATGCAGCACACTTTCGACCTGCTCGTCATCGGGGACGTCAACCCCGACATCGTCATCGGCCCCCTCGACACACCGCCGGCCTTCGGACAGCGCGAACAACTCGTCGACACCGGCCTGCTCACCCTCGGCGGGTCCGGCGCCATCATGGCCTGCGGCGCCGCCCGCCTCGGGCTCAAGGTCGCCTTCGCCGGACGGGTCGGCGACGACGAGGCCGGACGCTTCGTCCGTAGCGCCCTGACCGCCCGCGGGGTCGACACCGAAGCCCTCCGCGTCGATCCCGTCCTGCCGACACCGCTCACGGTGGTCGTGACCCGGGCGGACGGCGACCGCGCGATCCTCACGTCGCCCGGCACCCTCTCCGCCGGCGGGCCCGAGGACGTCCCCGAGACGCTGCTCACCCGCAGCAGACACGTGCACGCCGCCTCCTACTTCCTGCTGCCCCGGCTCGCCGAGGCGCTTCCCGAACTGCTCGCGACGGCGCGCGCGTGCGGCGCCACGACCTCCCTCGACACCAACGACGACCCCGCGGGCACCTGGGCACCCGGAGCCGGAGGAATCGCCGCGACCCTCGCCGTCACCGACTTCCTGCTGCCCAACGCGCAGGAGGCGCTGGCCCTCGCCCGCGCCACCGCCCCCGCGGACGAGGCGGCCGGGTCCGCCGGCACCCTGGACGCCGCAGCCGCCGTACTCGCCGCACACGGACCCCGCGTGGTCGTCAAGAACGGTGCCGACGGCGCCCTCCTGCACGACGGCGCGACCCTGCTCCGCACCCCCGGGATCCCCGCCCGGCCCCTGGACACCGTCGGCGCGGGAGACAGCTTCGACGCCGGATTCGTCGCCGCGCTCCTGCGCGGCCTCCCACTCCCCGACGCCCTTGAATTCGCCGCAGCCTGCGGCGCCCTGTCCACCCGCGCACACGGTGGCACCCCGGCCCAGCCGACCTGGGACGAGGCCCGCACGGCCGTCGCCCGCAACGGAAAGAACTCCTGAAAATGACCCACAGCACACCCAAGATCGCGTTCATCGGCGCGGGAAGCGTCGTGTTCACCCAGGGACTCCTGGCCGACCTCTTCGTGTTCCCGGAGCTCAAGGGCGCCCACATCGCCCTGCACGACATCGACGCGGAGCGCCTCGCCACCGCGCACGGAGCCGCACGCCAGATCGCCGACCGGCTGACCGGCGACGGCGGCGGCGTCCCCCGCATCACCGCCCACGCCGAGCGGCGGGCCGCCCTCGAAGGCGCGGACTTCGTCATCAACATCGTCCAGGTCGGCATGCGCGAATCGACCCGCGTCGACTTCGACATACCCGCCCGCCACGGCGTGCGCCAGACCATCGGCGACACTCTCGGCGTCGGCGGGATCTTCCGCGCGCTGCGCACCTTCCCCCTGCTCAAGGAACTCGGCGAGGACATCGCCGAGGTGTGCCCCGACGCCTGGCTGCTGAACTACACCAACCCGATGGCGATGAACATCCAGTACCTCACCAGGGCCACCGGGCTGACGCGCGTCGTCGGACTGTGCCACTCGGTGTACTGGACCGTCCGCGACCTCGCCGACCTGCTCGGCGTACCGCACGAGGAGGTCGTCTACCGGGCCGCCGGGGTCAACCACCAGGCATGGGTCCTGCGGCTGGAGCACGACGGGGCCGACCTCTACCCCCGCCTCGACTCCCTCATCGAGAAGGACCCCGAGCTGCGCCGCCGGGTGCGCGTCGACATGTACCGGCGACTGGGCTACTACCCGACCGAGACCAGTGAGCACTCCTCCGAGTACGTGCCCTGGTACCTGCACCACGACAGCGAGATCGACCGGCTGCGCCTCCCCGTCGGCGCCTACCTCGGCATCGTGGACGAGAACATCGCGGCCTACGAGCGGACCCGCGACACACTGGCCGCGGGATCCGCCCTCGACGTCGAGGGCACGATGGAGTACGCCCCCCAGCTCATCCACAGCATCGTCACCGGGACACCCCGCACGATCTACGGCAACGTCCCGAACCACGGGCTCATCGACAACCTCCCCTCGACCGGGACCGTCGAAGTGCCGTGCCTGGTCGACGCGCTGGGGGTGCAGCCCACCCGCGTCGGCCCGCTGCCCGCCCAGCTCGCCGCCCTCAACCGCGGCTACCTCAGCATGAACGAGCTGGTCGTCCGCGCCGCCCTGGAGGACGACCCCCGGTCCATCCGGCAGGCGGCCATGGCCGACCCGGCCACCGCCGCGGCCCTGCCGGTCGAACGCATCTGGGACCTCTGCGACGAGATGGTGACCGCGCACGCCGACCTGCTGCAACCCTCGCTGCGGACGCTGCTGGGCCACTGACCCGGCGCCGTACCCACGGGCGACCGGGCCACCTGCCCCCGCCCGTCCGGGGAGCCCGCCGACGCCGGCCCCCACCCCCGCACAGCCGACGACCGCCGCCCCGCACCGCAGACGCGGGGCGGTGAACCACGAGGAGGAACCTCATGTCCGAAGTGACGACGGTGCTCGTCGGAGCCGGGCTCCGCGGTATGACCTACGCGCGGCACGCCCTGGCCACGGGGGCGGGGCGGGTGGTCGCGGTGGCCGAGCCCGACCCCGGCCGCCGCGCCAGGGCGGCCGAGGAGTTCGGGGTGCCCCCGGACCGGGTGTACGCCGACTGGACCGACGCCGCGGCGGCCGGGAAGCTGGCCGACGCGTGCGTGATCGCCACCCAGGACCGGATGCACGTCGCACCCGCGGTGGCGATGGCCGATCTCGGCTACCACATCCTCCTGGAGAAGCCCATGGCGACGGACGAGGAGGACGCGTCGGCGATCGCGGAGGCGGCCCGGCGCAACGGCATCCTGCTCGCCGTCTGCCACGTACTGCGCTACACGTCGTACACGCGGCGTCTGAAAGAGCTGCTGGACAGCGGCGCCATCGGCCGTCTGGTCAGCGTCCAGCACCTGGAGCCCGTCGGCTGGTGGCACCACGCCCACTCCTTCGTACGGGGCAACTGGCGCGCCGAGGGCACCTCGGCGCCCATGCTGCTGACCAAGTCCTGCCACGACCTCGACTGGCTGGTCCACCTCTTCGGACGCCTTCCCCGGAGGGTCACCTCCTTCGGCAGCCTGACCCATCTCCGGCCCGGCCAGGCGCCGCCCGGCGCGACGGACCGCTGCCTCGACTGCCCCGTGGAGGCCGGCTGCCCGTACTCGGCCAAGCGGCTCTACCTGGGGTGCCTCGGAGACGCGGACCAGGAGTTCTGGCCGCTGTCGGCCGTGACCGACGACCACACCGAGGCCGGCGTGCTGGAGGCACTGCGGACGGGGCCCTACGGGCGCTGCGCGTACGCCTGTGACAACGACGTGGTCGACAACCAGGTCGTCGGCATGGAGTTCGACTCCGGAGCCACCTGCTCGTTCACCATGAGCGCCTTCACCCCGATGGAACAGCGGCACACCCGTCTCATGGGCACGCACGGTTTCATCGACGGCGACGGGACGACGATGCGGCTCGTCGACTTCCGCGACGGATCCGAACGGACCGTCGACACCCGGACGGGGACGGCGGGCAGCGCGGGGCCCTCGGCCGAAGACGGCCACGGCGGCGGCGACGAGGCCCTGACCGACGCCTTCTTCGCCGCGGTCGCCGCCGGTGACGCCTCACTGCTGCTCTCCGACGCCGCCGAGAGCCTGGCGACACACCGCGTCGTCTGGGCCGCGGAACGGGCGCGCACCACCGGCACGGTGGTCGAGCTCGACGCCGAAGGACGCGTGCTGACCACGACGTGAACACCGCCCCGGCCGCCTGACGCCGTCCCCTCCCGCTCCTCGCCGGCCGCGCCCGGCCGGAGGACGACGGCGGGGGGACCGTCCGAACGGAACGGGGATCTGCGGGGGACCGTTCCGCATCGAGGGACCGGGACGCGCGCCTATCCTTGCCGCATGGCATGCCGCATCAGCGAGATCGTCATCGACGCGGAGGACCCGGGGCGGCTGGCCGCGTTCTGGAGCGACGTCCTCGGCTACGTGGAGCTGGACCGGGAGGACGACGGCAGCATCCAGATCGGTCCGCCCGGCGCCGGACCCGGCAGCGGACAGCCGACCCTCGTGATCAACGCGGGCCGCGACCCCCGGAGCGGCAAACTCCCGCTGCACGTCGACGTCAACGCCACCGACCGTGACCAGGACGCCGAGCTGGCTCGGCTGCTGGCCCTCGGTGCCGTTCCCGTCGACGTCGGCCAGAGCGGAGAGGAGAGCTGGCACGTCCTGGCCGACCCCGAGGGCAACGAGTTCTGTCTCCTGCGCGACCGGCTGAAGCCGCTCTGACCGGATCCGCCCCCCTGGCCCTCAGCCGTGGGCGGGCAGCTGCCGCGCGAAACGGCGGACCGCGTCGCTGAAGGCGTCCGGCGGCGTCGAAGTTCGCGAGATGCCGGGCCCGAGGGGCCAACTCGATCCGTGCGTGCGGGTGCGCACGGGCGAAGTCCCTCTCGCCGGACCGGAAGACGGTGTCCTTCTCTCCGTTCAGGATGAGCACGGGAGCCGTCACACCCCTGACCTGTCGTCAGCAGACGGTGCCCGGTGAAGCCGCCGTCGCCTTCAGCAGATCGCGCACCAGGTCGAGGTCGATGGTGTCGGGCCTGCGGAACCTCAGGCAGCCCTTGCCCATGTCCTGTCCGGCCAGCCGCTCCTCGAACGCCTCCCGTACGTCACCGCGCATGAGGTAGAAGGAGATGTACTGCTTCTGGCTCGCGAACGCGACTTCCGCGACGCCGTCCCGCTCGTACGCGGGCATGCCGTAGGCCATCACCTCGTCGAACCCCTTGAGCTCCGCGCGGCACAGCCGCCGCAGGTCGCTCAGGGCGTCCCTGCGCTCCGCCGGGGCCTCGGCCAGGTATCCGTCGACGTCCTCCGCCGTGCTCCGCACCATGCGGACGAGCCTACGCCGTCTCACCCTCCCGCCCCGTAGCCGGGAGCGGAAGCGGCCACGGTGCGCGTGCGCCCTCCCGGGCCGAGGGCGCACGTGTGCCGGCCGGGCTCAGCCGAGCCGCACCGGGACCACGACCATCTCGGCGATGTTCACGTTGGCGGGGGCCGCCACGGCGAAGGCCACGGATTCGGCGATGTCCCCGGCGGACAGCGGGGGCAGGCCGGTGCGCATCCGCTCCAGAGCGGTACGCATCTGCGCGTCGGCCATGTCGTCCCCCAGTTCGGTCGCCGTGACGCCGGGTTCGACGGTGTGCACCCGCACGCCGCGCGGTCCGAGCTCGGCCCGCAGGTTGCGGGTCAGGTGGGCCACCGCGGCCTTGGTGGCGCTGTAGACGGACCAGTCGGGGTAGAGGCTGTGGCCGGCGATGGAGCCGATGTGAACGAGGTCCGCCGGGCCGGTCTCCGCCGAGCCGAGCAGGTCGTCCACGAACGCGCGGCCGGTACGCAGCAGGCCGCGCAGGTTCACGTCGAGCATGCGGTCCCACTCGGCGGTGTCGGCGGTCTCGAAGGGGGCGCCGAGCATCGCTCCGGCGTTGGCCACCACCAGATCGACCCGGCCGAGTACCGCGTGCACGGACGAGGTGGCGCGGGCGAGGGCCTCGGGGTCGGTGAGGTCCACGGCCACCGGCAGGATCCGGCCGGGAGCGTCCGCACCCAGTTCGTCGGCGAGTCCGGTGAGCCTCTGCTCGCGGCGGCCCATCAGGGCGACCCCCGCGCCGCCGAGCGCCAGTCGCCGGGCGACGGCGGCACCGATCCCACTGGTGGCCCCCGTCACCACGGCGACGCGTCCGGCGAGGGGGCGACCGGGGTCGGAGGTGGGGGCGGCAGGGGTGGAAGCGGCGGAGGACGAGGTCGAAGAAGAAGTCATGACCCCACCGTGGGGCGGCGGTGTGCCCCCTGCCAGGCCGCCTCTCACCTGGGCCTCCTCAACGTAGGAGTGGCACGGCCCCCCTGGGCGGCCCGGGGCGTCCTACGGTGGATCCCATGGACCGCACGGACAACGAGAACCTGATCGGGCAGTACCTGCGGGCCCGCCGACAGCTCGTACGGCCGCAGGACCTGGGGCTGGCGCCCGGTGTCCGGCGCCGGGTGCCGGGCCTGCGGCGTGAGGAGGTGGCGATGCTCGCGGGCATGAGCACCGACTACTACACGCGCCTGGAACAGGGCCGTGAGCGCCACCCGTCCGCGCAGGTCGTGGGCGCGCTCGCACGGGTGCTGATGCTCGACGAGGAGGCGACCGCGCACCTCGGGCGGCTGGCCGCCCCGCCCGCCCGCCGTCCCGGGTCCGCCCGCCGGGAGCGTGTGGACGAGGGCCTGCTCCTCACGATGGACGCGTGGGCGGACACCCCGGCGATCGTGCTGGGCCCGTATCTGAACGTACTGGCGCACAACCACCTGGGCCGGGCCCTGTACGCGGGCCACGCCCACAGCGACGACCTCGCCCGCCTGGTCTTCCTGGACCCGGAGGCCCGCGCGTTCTACGCCGACTGGGACCAGGTCGCGGCGAACACCGTCGCCGAACTCCGCGCCTCGGCGGGTGACCGTGCCGACGACCCGGGCCTCATCGACCTGGTGGGTGAGCTGAGCCTGCGCAGCGAACCGTTCCGCCGGCTCTGGGCGCGACACGACGTACGGCACAAGACCCGCGAGGCCAAACGCTTCCAGCACCCACTCGTCGGCGAGCTCCACCTGGCCTTCCAGGCGCTCTCGGTGAACGGCGCCACCGCCCAGCAGCTCGTCGTCTACCGGGCGGAACCCGGCAGCCCCTCCGCACACGCGCTCGCCCTCCTGGGCAGCCTGACGGCGGCGGCCCCCGGTACCGATCGCCCGCGCACCTCGGCGGACGTGCTGGACGCGGAGGCGGGGGACGCCCGGCACCGGCCCGGCCGGCCGGACAGGTAGCGCTGCCTCTCGGCCGTCCGGACACCTGACCGCCGGGCTGTCCCCGCCCGCTCTCATCGGCCGCGCACCGCCCGTGCCCGTGCGACGCGAGCCGCTCCCCGGCAGGCCGCACGGGTACCGCCCGAAGGTGTTCGCCCGGGAGTGGCGGCGTTCCCGCCCGGCGCGGAACAGCGCGTTCCCGGCCCTGTGCGAGACGAGTGGTGAGACGCGTGCGAGGTGGGTGCCCGTACGGATCCGCTGCCGAGCGGGTCGTCGGGAGCGGATCCGTACGGGCACCCCGAGGGGGCCTGGGGGCCACCGGGCGCGAAGGGACACCGGGCCGCGAAGGGGCACCCGGGCGCGAAAGGACACCCGGGCGCGAACGGGCACCCGGGCCGCGAGGGACACCGGGCCGCGAAAGGGCACCCGGGCCGCGAGGGGACACCGGGCCGCGAAAGGGCACCCGGGCGCGAACGGGCACCCGGCTGTGCCCGCAGGCGGTGTTCAGGTCGCCGTCATGACCGTGTGGTGCTCCGCCAGGCGCTCCGCGGGCAGTTCCCGCGGATAGACCGCGACCTTGCCGATCCCGCCGAGGAAGAAGGAACGCAGCGCCGCACTGCCGATGCGCAGGGGCGAGGTGGTGTTGCCGGGGACGATGTCGTAGTCGGCGAGGGCGTCGCGGTCCCGCAGAACGCCGTCCCGGTAGATCTTGGTCTGCCCCGGGGGGACGGCGGGGCCGTCCGGTGCGGTGGTGATGACGAGGGCGTAGTGGATCCACTCACCGGGCCGGAGCGGATCCTGGAAGTACGAGCCCGCGCCCAGGCCGCCGGGCGGGTTGAAGGCGTAGCCGGAGACACGGTTGGCCCGGCCCTCGGTGTTGTCCGCGGAGTAGACGCGCGCGACCCACTCGCACTGGTTGACGGTGGCGTAGGTGAGCTTGCCGAGCCAGTGGACGTAGCCGGAGCCCTCGGTGCGGGGGAAGACGAGCACGTCCGGGCGCAGCCACGCCTCGATGGTCAGCGCACCCGTGGTGGAGACGGACAGGGCGTCGCCGTCCGGGACTTCGACGTACTGGCCGCCGGTGCCGTCGAACAGGGTCGCCGGATCGCCGTTGGGGAGGTGCGTGTGCCCGGGGAAGCCGTGGTAGGTCGCCGTCGGGCCCTCCGGGGACACCTCGGTGCCGGCCCCTCCGAGTCTCAGGAACAGCACCGGGTCGTCCGAAAGGATCATCTGGTCGTAGCTGTTCACGAGCACCCTCCCTGCGGCCGGTCTCCTCGCCGTCCCACCGCCGGGCGTCCGGTACGTCGTACCCGGGGCCCTGGGGAACGCGGCGGCGAACCGTCCCACTCTAGGAAGCGCGGGCCGGGACCGTAACGGCGCTCGGGCGGCGTCCAGGGACCGGGCGGAGTGCGCCGGAGTGTGGGCCTGCCCGGGCACGCCGTTGCGGAGCAACCGTGTTCGTCCGCATCAGGACGGAACACCGTTGGTAGCGAACGGACGTGACCGTGCCGATGGCGGAGGTGCGGGACCGGCGGTCCCGTTCCGTGGTGCGGCGGATCCCGGGCCGCGTCGCGGGCCGGTTCCTCCCGCCGTGCCCGCCGCCGGGTGCCGGACGGTGCGACCGGGGGAGCGTGGTGCACGCGTGTCCCGCCGACTATCGGGTAGTCGCCGGTTCGAGGCGAAACCGACCAAAGAAGGAGTTGTTCCCCGTGTCCTCCTCCCTCGTCGAGACCATCGATATCAAGGCACCGATCAGCGTCACCTGGGATCTGTGGAGCGATGTGACGCAGTGGCCCACGTTCCTGAGCCATGTGCGGCGGGTCGATCCGATGGACGAGCGCCGGTTCTCGTGGCAGCTGTCCCTGCCCGGCGCCGACAAGGGCTTCGTCGCGGAACTCACCGAGGTGGTGCACCAGGACCGGATCGCCTGGAAGACCGTCGAAGGGGTCCATCACGCGGGTGTGGTCACCTTCCACCGGCTCGACGACACCTCCAGCCGGGTGGCCCTGCAGATCGAGTACGACCCCAGTGGCTTCGTGGAGTACCTGGGAGCCCTGACCAACCTGGACTCGGTGCTGGCCAACTACGACCTGGGCGAGTTCCAGAAGCTGGCCGAGTCGACGGCCGCGCGCGACGCCCTCCAGGGGCGGTGAACGCGGCCCGCCCACCAGGACGGTGGCGGGCCCCGCGAACGGCAGCCGCCCGTGCGTCACCCCGGAGG
>NZ_JBHVQX010000032.1:0-94454 GCF_042886395.1 Streptomyces sp. NPDC058008
GGCCCACCAACCCCCCCGGCCCCACCCCCCCCCCCCCCCCGCGCCCCCCCCCCCCGCGGGCGCGCGCGCGCGGCCGGACGCCCCCCCGGCGGCCGGCCGCCGGACGGGCCCCGCCCGCTTCGGCGCATGGCGCAACCTGCCCTCGCAGCCGCAGACCAGGAGCTACCGGGCCGAGCCCGACGGCACCCCGTACGAGATCGCCTACCGCACCGGCCGGACCGGGACCCCGGCCCCGGAAACGGGCGAGCGGGTCCTCGCCGCCCGCCCGGACGCCGTCGTCCTCGAAACCGGCGGTGTGACACGCCACTTCACCGTCACCGCCCACGGCGACCGGACCTACGTGGACACCGCGTCCGGCGCGTACACCTTCACCGCCCTGCCCCGCTTCACCGACCCCGCCGACCGCACCGCACCCGGCTCGCTGCTCGCCCCCATGCCCGGCACCGTCGTGCGTCTCGCCGTCGGGCTCGCCCCGGGAGCGGCCGTCGAGGCCGGGCAGCCGCTCGTCTGGCTGGAGGCGATGAAGATGGAACACCGCATCCTCGCGCCCGCCTCGGGCACCCTCACCGCGCTCCACGCCGCCCCCGGACTCCAGGTCGAGGTCGGCACTCTGCTCGCCGTCGTACAGGACGCACCGCCGCCCGCGCCCGCCCACCAGGAGGAGACGACCCCATGAGCACCAGCACCGTTCTCGAAACCGAGGAGCACCAGGCACTCAGAGCGGCCGTCGCCGCGCTCGGCCGGCGGTTCGGCCGCGAGTACACCACCGGCCTCGCCCGCGACGGCGAGCACCCCCGGGCCCTGTGGGCCGAGGCCGGCAAGCTCGGCTACCTGGGCGTCAACCTGCCCGAGGAGTACGGCGGCGGGGGCCGCGGCATGGCCGAGCTCTCCATCGTCCTGGAAGAACTGGGCGCCGCCGGGAGCCCCCTGCTCATGCTGGTCGTCTCCCCGGCCATCTGCGGCACGGTCATCGCCCGCTTCGGCACCGAGGCCCAGAAGGCGGCCTGGCTCCCCGGCCTCTCCGACGGCTCCCTGACCATGTCGTTCGGCATCACCGAGCCCGACGCCGGATCGAACTCGCACCGCATCACCACGACGGCCCGCCGCGACGGCGGGGACTGGATCCTGAGCGGCCGCAAGGTCTTCATCTCCGGCGTCGACATATCCGACGCCACCCTGATCGTCGGCCGCACCGAGGACGCGCGGTCCGGCAGCCTCAAGCCCTGCCTCTTCATCGTCCCCCGCGACGCACCCGGCTTCGGCCGCACCCCGATCGACATGGAACTACAGGCGGCGGAGAAGCAGTTCGAGCTGGTGCTGGACGACGTACGGCTGCCCGCGGACGCCCTGGTCGGCGACGAGGACGCCGGGCTGCTCCAGCTCTTCGCCGGACTCAACCCGGAACGGATCATGGGCGCGGCCTTCGCCATCGGCATGGGCCGCTACGCCGTCGGCAGGGCCGTGGAGTACGCGAGGACCCGCACCGTCTGGAAGGGCGCGCCCATCGGCGCCCACCAGGCCGTCGCGCACCCGCTCGCCCAGGCGCACATCGAGCTGGAGCTCTCCCGGCTGATGATGCAGAAGGCCGCGAGGCTCTACGACGACGGCGACGACACCGGCGCGGGCGAGGCCGCCAACATGGCCAAGTACGCGGCGGCGGAGGCCTGTGTCAGGGCCGTCGACCAGGCCGTCCACACCCTGGGCGGCAACGGCCTGACCCGCGAGTACGGGCTCGCCTCCCTCGTGACGGCCGCACGTGTCTCCCGCATCGCCCCCGTCAGCCGGGAAATGATCCTCAACTACGTCTCCCACCAGACCCTGGGCCTGCCGAAGTCGTACTGACGGCCCCGGCCGCGTCCCGCGTCCCACCCGCCCCCACGGGGGCGGTTCCGGCTCTCCACCCGCGTCGAAGAGGACCGCCATGGTGTTCCAGAGCGAGTACGCAGACGTCCCGCCCCTCGAAACCCCCCTCCACGAAGCGGTCCTCGGCCGCGCCGCGGACTTCGGCGACACCCCCGCCCTGATCGACGGCACCGACGGGATGACCGTCACCTACGCCCAGCTCGACACCTTCCACCGGCGCATCGCCGCGTTCCTCGCCGCCGCGGGCCTCCGCAAGGGCGACGTGCTGGCCCTGCACAGCCCCAACACGGTCGCCTATCCGCCCGTCCTCTACGGGGCGACAAGGGCCGGTGCCACCGTCACCACGATCCACCCGCTCGCCACCGCCGAGGAGTTCGCGAAGCAGCTGAAGGACGCCGGGGCACGCTGGATCGTCACCGTCTCCCCGCTCCTCGACGTCGCCCGGGACGCGGCCGCACGCGCGGGCGGCATCGAGCAGATCTACGTCTGCGACCAGGCCGAGGGCCACACCTCCGTACTCGACATGCTCGGCTCCACCGCACCCGGGCCGGAGATCGACTTCGACCCGGCCGAGGACGTCGCCGTGCTCCCGTACTCCTCGGGCACGACCGGCACCCCCAAGGGCGTCATGCTCACGCACCGCTCCCTCGCCACCAACCTGGAACAGCTGCGGCCCTTCGTCCCCCTCGGGGAGCGCGACCGGATCCTCGCCGTACTGCCCTTCTTCCACATCTACGGGCTGACCGCCCTCATGAACGGGCCGCTGCGCTACGGCGCGACCGTCGTCGTCCTGCCCCGCTTCGACCTCGCCCAGTTCCTGGAGACGGTCCAGACCCACCGCATCACCGGGCTCTACGTCGCCCCGCCCATCGTCCTGGCCCTCGCCAAGCACCCCGTCGTCGGGGACTACGACCTCTCGTCGCTGGAGTACGTCGTCAGCGCCGCCGCGCCCCTGGACGCCGGACTCGCCGCCGCCTGCTCGACCCGGCTCGGCGTCCCCTCCGTCCGGCAGGCCTACGGCATGACCGAACTCTCGCCCGGCACCCACGTCGTGCCCCTCGACGCACAGGACCCGCCGCCCGGCACGGTCGGGAAACTGCTCCCCGGCACGGAGATGCGGATCGTGTCCCTGACCGACCCGGGCGCCGACCTCGGCACCGGCGCCGACGGCGAGATCCTCATCCGCGGACCGCAGGTGATGAAGGGCTACCTCGGCCGCCCCGACGCCACCGCCGCCATGATCGACCCCGAGGGCTGGCTGCACACCGGGGACGTCGGCCGGGTCGACGAGGACGGCTGGCTGTACGTCGTCGACCGGGTCAAGGAACTCATCAAGTACAAGGGCTACCAGGTCGCCCCCGCCGACCTGGAGGCCCTTCTCCTCACCCACCCCTCGATCGCCGACGCCGCCGTCATCGGGGTCCACGACGCCGACGGCAACGAGGTCCCCAAGGCCTTCGTCGTCCGCCGGCCCGACGCGGGCGGCCTCACCGCCGAGGACGTCATCGCCTACGTCGCCGGGCGGGTCGCCCCGTACAAGAAGGTCAGACGGGCCGAGTTCATCGACGCCGTACCCCGCGCGGCGTCCGGCAAGATCCTGCGGCGCGAGCTGCGCGACCGGGAGACGCCGCGATGACCCTGGCACCCCCGTCCCACGACCGGGGCATCACCACCCTCACCCTGGACTCCCCGGCCAACCGCAACGCGCTCTCCGCCCGACTCGTCGGCGCGCTCTCCGACGCCCTGGCGGCCTGCGCGGACGACGACGGTGTCCGGGCCGTCGTCCTCACCCACACCGGCAACACCTTCTGCGCGGGCGCCGACCTGACCGCACCACCCGAACCGGCGGCGTTCGTCGCCCTGATGCGCGCGGTCGTCGCCCTCCCCAAACCCGTCGTCGCCCGGGTCACCGGCCACGTCCGGGCCGGGGGCCTGGGCCTCCTCGCGGCGTGCGACATCTCGGCCGCCGGGCCGGAGGCCACCTTCGCGCTCACCGAGTCCCGGCTGGGCCTCGCCCCCGCCGTCATCTCCCTGCCCCTGCTGCCCCGCCTCGACCCGCGCGCCGCCGCCCGCTACTACCTCACCGGCGAGCGCTTCGACGCGGCGGAGGCCGCCCGCATCGGCCTCCTCACGCTGGACGCGGGCCCCGACGACGTGGACAAGGCGCTCGTACCGGTACTGGACGGACTCCGCCGAGCGTCCCCGCAGGGGCTGGCGGCATCGAAGGAGCTGGTCACGGCTACTGTGCTGGAGAGTTTCGACCAGTACGCCGAAGACGTCATCGCCCGCTCGGCAGCGCTCTTCGCCTCCGACGAAGCACGGGAGGGGATGACGGCCTTCCTGGAACGACGGGATCCCTCATGGGTGCTGTGACACCCCCCAGAACCCCCGCCGCGAAGTCCCCCAAGCAGGACCGCAGCCGCGCCACCCGCCAACGGCTGCTCGAAGCCGCGGTCGCCTGCCTCGCCGAACACGGCTGGGCGGGCTCCACCGTCTCCGTCGTCGCCGAACGCGCGGGGGTGTCCCGGGGCGCGGCGCAGCACCACTTCCCCACCCGCGAGGACCTGTTCACCGGAGCCGTCGAGTACGTCGCCGAGGAACGCTCCGCCGCCCTGCGCGCCCTGCCCGTCCAGGGCCGCACGGCGGTGGTCGCCGCCCTGGTCGACCTCTACACGGGCCCGCTCTTCCGCGCCGCGCTCCAGCTCTGGGTCGCCGCCTCCAACGAAGCCCAGCTCAGGCCCCGCGTCACCGAACTGGAAGCCCGCGTGGGCCGCGAGACCCACCGGATCGCCGTCGCGCTCCTGCGCGCCGACGAGTCCCGCCCCGGAGTACGCGAAACGGTCCAGGGCCTCCTCGACATGGCCCGCGGCCTCGGCCTCGCCAACCTGCTGACCGACGACACGGCACGGCGGGAGAGGGTCGTCGCGCAGTGGGCGGCCCTGCTCGACGACGTGCTGGGATGAGGGACCGGAGACACGGATGACCCCCGCACGCGACACACCCCGGCGCCCCCGGCGCCGCCTCCTGCACTGGTTCCGGCCGCAGGGCTCCCGCACGCTCGTGCTCGGCGTCTGCGGGGCGGTGGGCGGGATCGCGGGATCGGTCCGGAGCGCCCTGGAGGGCGGCGGACTCCTCCAGGTCACCGGGCTGTTCGGGCTGGGGGCGCTCGGGGTGCTGCTCACGATCGCCTGGATCCTGAACTACGGCGGGAAGCCGTGACGGCCGGTCCGCACCGCCGCGCGACGGGGTCCCGGGGGAACCCGTCAGGCGTCGAGTGAGCCGTTCACGACGGCCGTGACGAAGGCCGACCAGCTCGCCGTGGACGCGACCACGGCCGGTCCGCGGGCGGCCTTGCTGTCGCGCACGGGGACGGCGTCGTAACCCCGGGCCACCTCAAGGCATTCGCCCTGGTCGCCCCCGCTGTAGCTGGATTTGTGCCACCCCGTGAGAGTGGACGAGTCGGCGACCGTGCGTTCACTGCTGACCATGTTCGAGTTCCTCCGCTGCCGCCTGCACCAGGGCCAGTGACTCATCTTGCGACAACGCGTCGCTCAGCGACAGAGCGTAGGCCGTGTGGCTGGCGCTCACCAGCGCGGGGTCATCCATCAGGTGCCCCGTCATGAAGCCTTCGACATAGGCCACGGGTGCGGAGTCGGCGAAGCTCAGCAGGGTGACGAGGCTCTGCAACAGGGCGTGTGCCCCGACGCCGAACGGGACGACGTGAAGCCGGACCCGGCCGGCGTCGGCCAGCGCGGCGATGTGGCGCAGTTGCTCCGCCATGACGCCCCCACCACCGATATGGCGGCGCAGCACCGCCTCGTCGAGCAGCGTCCACACGACGGGGTTCAACGGGCTGTCGAGTACCCGGCCACGCTCCGTTCGAATGACCACGTCCCTGTCAAGCTCCTCGCGCCGGTGGTTCGGCCGGTAGGCGCGGAAGAGTGCGCGTGCGTAGCCGTCCGTCTGAAGGAGGCCGGGAACGAGAGTGAGGCCGAACTGCCGGATCTCCGTGGCCTGGCGTTCCAGCTCGGCCACCGCCGCGAAGTGGTCGACGAACTTCGTGTCCAGGTCCTCCAGCCACCGGGCGAAGAACCCGTCCGTGGCCAGCGCCCGGTCGATCCGCTGGGCGTCATCGGGGTTCGGCAGCCGGCGTCCGGCCTCGAAGTGGCTGATGAGCGTCGGCGAGCACACGATCTGCTCGCTCAGCGCCTCCTGGGTCAGCCCGGCCGTCGTGCGCCTGAGCCGCAACTCCTCGCCGTACTTCGCCCGCGCCGTGCGCGGCCTGTGATGCGACGCCATACGACCAACTCCCCTGGATGACAGGCGCGCTGTCAGGCGCGAACCCCTTCCAGGGTAGCGAGCGGCGACCTCACGCTGTGAAGAGTTGGGCACGGAGCGCAGTCATTCGCTCCTTCGTGTGGCGTGCCCACGGAACCCGAGGAGAGCAGGAAGACATGAGGGACCGTATCGCCCGGATCTTCGGACTGCGGATGAGGAGGCCGGTGCCGGAGACGGAGGCGCGCCTGCCGGCGGCCGCCAGCCCCGGCGGTGTCACGGCGCGCTGTACCGGGGAGCGTCCGCCGCGAGGAGAGGACAGCCCGCTGGTCCGGCCGTACTACGTGGCCCACGAAAGGGAGCGGGAGGCCCGCAGGCTCGCGGAGCCGAGACGGCGGCGCGTGGTCGTGCCCGTCCCGCACGGACGGGGGACGGCGGCATGAGGACGGGTTCCGGGGAACCGCGGCTGCTCCCGTGGACGACGACGGGAGGAGAGCCCTGCTATCTGCTCGGGGACGGCGCGGGCGCGGTGTCGCGGATCGCGGACCGGATCGAGAACGCGCAGCTGTCCATGGCCGGGGACCTGCTCGGCCACGCGGCGGACCTGCTGGCCGATCGCCGGTCGACCGGCGTCCAGGTGCACTACCTGGCCTGCCGGCTGGCCGAGTCCCTGGGCGACGTACGGCGCGTGGCCGAGAGCCGGGGGCGGCGGCTGGACGCCGACGCGGACGCCGACGGCCCGGACGGGGACTGACAGGGTCCGAGCGCTTTCGCGGAAAGCCCATTTCGGCCGGACCGGGGCCGCTGCTCTCTCGCTCATGAAACGACGGGGCGTCCCCGTCGGCCGCGCTCGGCCGGGCCGTGCCCCGTGCCGCCGCCGAGGGGGCCCGGCCGACCCTGTGGGGTCCCTTCACCCACTTCGGCGCCTGGGGAGCGGGGCGAGACGCACGTCCCGGGTGCCCCGCCCGTCACCTCCCCGGAACCACCGGCCGGGCTCCGCCCCCGCCCGGCGCCGTCAGTTCCGCAGGTCCCGCAGCTGGTCGTAGCCGGCGATCTCGTGCGGGTCGCGGGTGCCGGGGCCGACGTACGCGGCCGAGGGGCGCACCAGGCGGCCGGTCCGCTTCTGCTCCAGGATGTGCGCCGACCAGCCGGCCGTGCGGGCGCAGCTGAACATCGAGGTGAACATGTGCGCCGGGACCTCGGCGAAGTCCAGCACGATCGCCGCCCAGAACTCGACGTTCGTCGCCAGGACACGGTCGGGGCGGCGGGCGTGCAGCTCCTCCAGGGCCGCCTTCTCCAGGGCCTCCGCCACCTCGAAGCGCGGGGCGGACAGCTCACGGGCGGTGCGGCGCAGGACGCGGGCCCGGGGGTCCTCGGCGCGGTAGACGCGGTGGCCGAAGCCCATCAGGCGTTCGCCCTTGTCCAGCGCCTGCTTCACGTACGCCGTGGCGTCGCCCGTCCGCTCGATCTCCTCGATCATGCCGAGCACCCGGGACGGGGCGCCGCCGTGCAGGGGGCCGGACATGGCGCCCACCGCCCCGGACAGCGCGGCCGAGACGTCCGCGCCGGTCGACGCGATGACCCGGGCGGTGAACGTCGAGGCGTTCATCCCGTGCTCCGCGGCCGACGTCCAGTAGGCGTCCACGGCCTTGACGTGCTTGGGGTCCGGCTCGCCCCGCCAGCGGATCATGAAGCGCTCCACCACGGACTCCGCCTTGTCGATCTCGCTCTGCGGGACCATCGGCAGTCCCTGGCCGCGGGCCGACTGGGCGACGTACGACAGGGCCATCACGGCGGCCCGCGCCAGGTCGTCGCGGGCGGTCTCCACATCGATGTCGAGCAGCGGCTTCAGCCCCCACACCGGGGCCAGCATGGCGAGCGCGGACTGCACGTCGACCCGGATGTCGCCGGAGTGCACGGGGATCGGGAAGGGCTCGGCGGGCGGCAGACCGGGGTTGAACGCCCCGTCCACCAGCAGACCCCAGACGTTGCCGAACGAGACGTGGCCGACGAGGTCCTCGATGTCCACGCCGCGGTACCGGAGCGAGCCGCCTTCCTTGTCGGGCTCGGCGATCTCCGTCTCGAACGCGACGACTCCTTCAAGTCCGGGTACGAAGTCGGACATCGGGCGGCTCCCTCGACTCGGCGGCTGTAGGGCGGCCACGAAGGCCTGCCCTCGATACTGGCGGGTTACCACGACGCGGGGAAGGGTGACGTCCGGCACAGCCTCCCGGCCCACGGACCGGTGACCGCGCCCCTCCCCGCGGGGAACCGGAGCGCTGCGGCAGGATGGCCCCGTGCCCACAGCAGATGCCACTCCGTCTTCCGCTTCCGCCTCCTCTCGCGTCCCGTCAACCGATTGCACCACCGATCCGGCCGTGATGCGCGAGCAGTACCGCTCCGAGGACTTCACCGAGAAGGATCTCGCCGCAGACCCCATGGACCAGTTCGCCCACTGGTTCCGTCAGGTCGCCGGGGGCGGCGCGCTGCACGAGCCCAACGCGATGGTGGTGTCCACGGCCGACACCCGGGGCCGCCCGTCCTCGCGGACGGTGCTGCTGAAGCACTACGACGAGCGCGGCTTCGTCTTCTTCACCAACTACGGCTCCCGCAAGGGCCGCGAGCTGGCCGAGAACCCCTGCGTCTCGCTGCTCTTCCCCTGGCACCCGCTCGCCCGCCAGGTCATCGTCACCGGCACCGCGGCCCGCGTCGGGCGCGAGGAGACCGTGGCCTACTTCCGCACCCGCCCGCACGGCTCCCAGCTGGGCGCCTGGGCGAGCGACCAGTCGGCCGTGATCGGCTCCCGGCAGGAGCTGGTCGACCGCTACGAGGAGCTCGCCGCCCGCTACCCCGAGGGCGAGAAGGTCCCGGCGCCCCCGCAGTGGGGCGGCTTCCGCGTCGTACCGGACGCCATCGAGTTCTGGCAGGGGCACGAGAACCGGCTGCACGACCGCCTGCGGTACGTCCGGGAGAGCCCGGACGCCGGCTGGCGCGTGGAGCGCCTCTGCCCGTGACCCGTCAGCCCGCCGGCCCTCCGGACACCCCGGGGGGCGGCGGCAGGAGCCGTACGAGGTCGAGGAGGTCGGCCTCGGTGATCTCCTGCCCCAGGAACACCGTCCGGTACACGACGTAGCCGATCCAGCTGTCCACGACGGCGTCCAGCGGCAGCCCCTCGGGCAGCCCGCCCCGGGCCACGCCGTTCCGCATGAGCAGCGCGGCGGGTTCGGCGTGGGCCTTGAGCAGGTCCCGCAGCTCGGCCCGCCCGGCCTCTCCGCGCTCGGTCAGCGCACCCGTCACCACGCTGGGGTCGCCCAGCAGGGTCATGGTCCGCACCAGGTTCCGCATCCACAGCAGCGCGTCCTCGCGCACGTCGCCCGTGTCGGGCGCGGGCCCGGGGGCGAGCCGGTCCGCGACCGCCTCGGTGATCACCGCCGCCTTGTTCGGCCACCAGCGGTAGACCGTCATCCGGGCCACCCCGGCCCGTGAGGCGATGCGGTCCATCGTCACGCCCTTGTAGCCGAGCTCGGCCACCAGCTCGCGGGTGGCCGCCAGCACGGCCTCATGGGCATCGGGGTCACGGTGGGGGCCGCGCCGGGGGCGTGCGGCGGGCCGGTCGTCGTCCATGGAACCTCTTCCGGGGGCTGGGCTGTGGGCCGAGCGTACAGCCGGAATATTTAGACTGTACGTACTGTCTAATCTAGTGTCGTCCAGTACATCTCAGCGTGGAGGTTCAGTCATGGAAGACCGGTTCAGCGGCAAGGTCGTCCTCATCACCGGCGGCGGCTCGGGTCTCGGCCGCGCGACTGCCGTGCGGGTCGCGTCCGAGGGCGCCAGGCTCGCCCTCGTCGACGTCAGCGAGCAGGGCCTCGCCGACACCGCGGCGGAGGTGGAGAAGGCTGCCCCCGGCACGGAGGTCCTGCGGATCACCGCCGACGTCAGCTCCGAGACGGAGGCCCGGCGGTACGTCTCCGCCACGGTCGAGGCCTACGGACGCATCGACGGCTTCTTCAACAACGCCGGCATCGAGGGCAAGCAGAACCTCACCCAGGACTTCGGCGCCGACGAGTTCGACCGCGTCGTCTCGATCAACCTCCGCGGGGTGTTCCTCGGCCTCAAGTACGTGCTCCCCGTCATGAAGGGCCAGGGCTCGGGCTCCGTCGTGAACACGGCCTCCGTCGGCGGCATCCGGGGCGTCGGCAACCAGTCCGGCTACGCGGCGGCCAAGCACGGGGTCGTCGGCCTCACCCGCAACTCCGGCGTGGAGTACGGGCAGTTCGGCGTATCCGTCAAGGCGATAGCCCCCGGCGCCATCATGACCCCGATGGTCGAGGCGTCGCTCAAGCAGATCGACGCGGACGAGTGGGAGAAGGCCGGCGAGGCCTTCGTCAGCGTCAACCCGATGAAGCGCTTCGGCAGGCCGGAGGAGGTCGGCAACCTGGTCGCGTTCCTGCTCTCCGAGGAGTCCGGCTTCATCAACGCCACGGTCGTCCCGATCGACGGCGGCCAGTCCGAGCAGTACTGACAGCGGCGGACCGCACGGCCCGGACAAGCGGAGACCCGCAGGCTCTGGTCCCTCCTCACGGAGGAGCCGGCCGGACTTACCGGCGAGCCTGCGGGTCGGTGACTGCTCGGGATTGGCCGGCGACCGGCCTGCACTGCACAGAGCGCGACGACGGGCGTCAGCCCGCAGCCACCTCACGAGTCCGAAGAGAAATCACTTCCGGAACACCTCCTTTCGCGTGTACCCACAGCCTAGGAACGCCCCTGCGGCCGCACAACCGAATTAACGGGAGCGCCGGCGGACACCGGATTTCCTGGAAGTGGCTGTGTGGTGGCTCACATTCGAGTTCAATGGTCTGACGTGCGGCAATGCGGAACGCGTAGCGGAATACGTCCTGCGGGAGGTACGGAGTGAGTGCTTCCAGGAGCACCGGGACCACCGACGCGCTCGGCCCCGACGAGGACCCCGGACGGGACACGCCGGCCTCCGCCGTGCCGGGCTCCCGGCTCCTCGCCGCGCTGCTCGACGGGATGGACGCGGCGCTCTGCGCGTTCGACGCCCACGGCACCATCACCCACTGGAACCGCGAGGCCGAACGGATCCTCGGCTGGAGCGCCGACGACGCCGTCGGGCGGCGCGGTTTCGCGGGATGGGCCGTGCGGAGGGCCGACGCCGAGGACGTCGCGGAGCGGCTGCTGTCCGCCATGGGGGCGCCCGGCCGCCAGGTCCACGAGTTCGCGCTGCTGCGCAAGGACGGCGGACGCGTCCTCGTACGGACCCAGTCCTCCGGGGTGCGCGGCGAGGACGGGGAGCCCGCCGGGGTGTACTGCGCGTTCAGCGAGGTGGACGCGCGGATGGACCTGGAGCGCTCCATCGCGCTCGGCGAGGCCCTGTTCGAGGACGCCTCCTGGGGGGTGGTCACCGTCGACGTCGACCTCCGCCCGACCGTGGTCAACGCCTACGCCGCGCGGGCCCTGGGCGGAGGCCGCGTGAAGCTGCTGGGACGCCCGCTGGGCGAGCTGATCGTGCAGGGGGTCGAAGATCTGGAGGGCGCGCTCCAGCACGTCCTCGCCGAAGGCGCGCCGACCGCCCCGGCCGAGCTGTGGGTGACCCTGCGCACCGCCGAGGGCGAGCGGCGGCGCTGCTGGCGCAGCGGGTTCCTGAGGCTGGCCTCGCCCCTGGCGGAGGAACCGATTCCGCTCGGGGTCGGCTGGCTGTTCCGCGACGTCACCACGGCGAAGCTCGCGGAGCAGGAGGCGGACCGCGTGCGCTTCCGCGCCAACCAGCTGCACCGGGCGGCCCGCCAGGCGGCGGAGTGCGAGGACCCGATGGAGGCGGCCACGACGTCGCTGGACTACGCCCTGGCGGGGTTCGCCGACCACGCGGTCGTCGACCTGCTGGCCGGGCGGACGGCGGGGGAGCGGCTCGTACGGGCGGCGTCCACGCCCTCCGACGCGCCGGGACCCTGCCTGCCGGTCTCCGGGGGCCCGCTCCCGGCGCGGTACGCGCCGGGGCACCCGGCCCTCCAGGCCGTGGAGCGCACGGGTTCCGTCCGTGCCGCCGCGCCCCCGACGGCGGGCGAGGCGTGGGCGGCGGAGCACCGGTGGCCGGGCGACTCGGTGCACGCCCTGTGCGCGGTGCTGCGGAGCCGGGGGCGGACCCTGGGCGTGGTGACGTTCCTGCGCGCCGCCAACCGCAGCGCGTTCGAACGCCCCGACGTGACGTACGCGGAGAGCGTGGCGGTCCGGGTCGCCTCGGCGATCGACCTGGCCCGGCTGACGGCGGCGCCGGACGCCTGAGCGCGGCGCGGCCGTGCGCGTGCCAGGGCGTGGTGCGGTGTGCGGACGTCCAGGTGTGGTGAGGTGTGCGCGTGCCCCAGTGCGGCCGGAGGAGCCTGGTGTGGCGTACGGACGCTCGGCGCGGCGGAGGGACGCCTCGGTGCGGCCGGGGTGCCGGGGCGGCATAGGGACGCCGGGGCGGCGGTGGAGGTGCCGGGGGCGGCGTAGGGGCGGCGCAGGGCGTGCGGCCCGGTGGGTGCGGGCGGCGGGTCAGGGCAACGGCCGCGGCGCGGGGGCCGCTCGGGCCGGCCCGGACGCTCAGTGCCGGTAGAAGACGCGGTCGCCGTACTCCCGCATCACGCGCCCGTTCCACTCGTGCCCGCCGTCGACGTTGCCCGAGCGCAGCAGCGGCGGCTCGATCCCGCGGGCGACGAGCTCCTCCGCCGCGGTCGCCATCATGGCCTGCATGAGCGCGCTGGTGACGACCGTGGACGCGGGCGCGAACGGCGCCTCGACCCCTTCCGCCCGCAGTTCCGCGTCACCGATCGCGATCTTGCTGTCCAGCACGATGTCGCAGTGGTCCCGGAGGAAACCGCCCGAGACGTGACGGGACCTGGTGCCCGTGGTGTAGGCGACCGAGGTGACCCCGACCACCGTGAGCCCGAGGGCCCGCGCGTTCTGGGCCATCTCCACCGGCAGCGCGTTGCGCCCGGACAGCGAGATGATCACGAGGAGGTCGCCGGAACGGGCCGGGCTGGAGTCGAGCACGGCGCCGGCGAGACCGTCCACCCGCTCCAGCGCGGAGCCGAGCGTGGCGGGCATGACGTCCAACCCGACGGTGCCGGGCACCGAGAGCAGGTTCATCAGGGCGAGCCCGCCCGCCCGGTAGACGACGTCCTGCGCGGCGAGCGAGGAGTGCCCGGCGCCGAACGCGAAGAGCCGGCCGCCCGCGGCGACGGTGTCGGCGATCGCGGCCCCCGCGGCGGCGATGGCCCCGGCCTCCTCGTCCCGCACCCGCTCCAGCAGGCCGATCGCGGCGTCGAAGAACTGACCGGCGAGCTTGCTGTCGCTCATCGAGGAGGCCTTTCCTGCGGGGTGGGGGCCCGGGCGGAGCCCGTGTCGCGGATCACGTTGCGGTCTGGACCAGTGGGCTGTCAATAGTGCGCCGGACCGGCCGTGGGCACGGGCTCCCGACGGCGGGGCACGGTTGTCGGTGCTATGCGTCAGAATTGGTGCAGGGCCATCGCACGACGATTTTCATGTCACAGCATCGAGGGGCACGTATGTCCGGACTGATCGATACAACGGAGATGTATCTCCGCACCATCCTCGAGCTCGAAGAGGAAGGCGTGGTCCCCATGCGCGCCCGGATCGCCGAACGGCTGGACCAGAGCGGTCCGACGGTCAGCCAGACGGTCGCGCGGATGGAGCGGGACGGGCTGGTCCAGGTCGCGGGCGACCGCCACCTGGAGCTGACCGAGGAGGGGCGCCGCCTGGCGACGCGGGTCATGCGCAAGCACCGGCTCGCCGAGTGCCTGCTCGTCGACGTCATCGGCCTGGAGTGGGAGCAGGTCCACGCGGAGGCGTGCCGCTGGGAACACGTGATGAGCGAGGCCGTGGAGCGCCGCGTGCTGGAGCTGCTGCGGCACCCGACCGAGTCTCCCTACGGGAACCCGATCCCGGGCCTGGAGGAGCTGGGCGAGAAGTCCGAGGCCGATCCGTTCCTGGACGAGGGCATGGTCAGCCTGGCCGAGCTCGACCCGGGCGCCGAGGGCAAGACCGTGGTGGTGCGCCGGATCGGTGAGCCGATCCAGACCGACGCACAGCTGATGTACACGCTGCGACGGGCGGGCGTGCAGCCCGGTTCGGTCGTCAGCGTCACGGAATCGGCCGGCGGCGTGCTGGTCGGTTCCAGCGGTGAGGCGGCCGAGCTGGACGCCGAGGTCGCCTCGCACGTCTTCGTCGCGAAGCGCTGACCAGCGGATGTGTCCGCGTCGGCGGCCTGCCGCAGGTGCAGGCGCCGATGCGGATGCACGTGCAGATGTGAGCCGGTAAGCCCGCTTTCTGTTTTCCGCCCGGAATCGCAGCGCCCGGGCGAAACGCGTGCCAGGCTGTGGCCAGGCATATGACCTGAGGGCGCCGGCGGAAGCTGCCGCGCGGTCGGGGAGGGAGCAGGGAATGCGCCCGTCGTACTGGCACGTGCACCGCGAGGTGACCGCCGGGCTCTCCGACGCCCTCGTGACCCGCCGTGCCGCCGTGGCCGTGCGGAGTGTTCGAATCACCCCGGGGCGCGTCCGCCCCGACGGGCCGGCCCGTGAGGACGCCCCGGCCGGGCGCCCGGGCACCCTCGCGCGGTGTGCCGGCCCGGTGGCCGCGCGGCCACTCGCCGTCCGCCCCGAGCGCGGGCCGACGGCCTCCAGGACAGGGGACGGCCCCGGCGCCCGTAGGTGCCGGGGCCGGTCCTCCCCTGCGCTGACCTGGAGCCCCGAGCTCCCGAGGTCAGTCCCCACGGACCCCTGTCCCCGAGTGGTCCGCTTCCCGGAGAAGGTCTCCCCTGGGCGGCCTTCGTCAATCCTGAACCGCTGTCACTCAAACGTGGGATCTTGCGAGCCGGAAGCGGGTTTTCGAATAAAGGTTCGATAGTCTGGCATGCACGAGCGCACGGTGATCGAGGACCAGAAGGGGGTGCCAGAACCTATGGTGCGGCGCATCGATGTGACCGGATCGGACGGTGTACGCCTCGCGGCCTGGGAGTTCGCCGATCCGCCCAAGGAGCGCGCGGACGCCGGGCGGGCCCCCGGCGTCCTGATGCTCCACGGACTGCTGGGCCGGGCCACGCACTGGGCCTCCACCGCCCGCTGGCTCTCCGAGCGCCACCGGCCGGTCGGCCTCGACCAGCGCGGCCACGGCCGCAGCGAGAAGCCGGCCGACGGCCCCTACACCCGCGACGCCTACGTCGCGGACGCCGAGGCCGCGATCGAGCAGCTCGACCTCGCTCCGGTGACCCTCGTCGGGCACGGGATGGGCGCCCTCACCGCCTGGCAGCTCGCCGCGAAGCGCCCCGATCTCGTCAAGGCGCTGATCGTCTGCGACATGCGGGCCTCCGCGCTCGGGGCGGCCTCGCAGCGGGAGTGGGCCGACTGGTTCAACACCTGGCCGCTGCCCTTCGCGACGCTCGCCGAGGTCCGGAAGTGGTTCGGCGAGGACGACCCGTGGGTGGAGCGGCCCAACCCCGCACGCGGCGAGTTCTACGCCGAGGTGATGGCCGAGGGCTCCGACGGCTGGCGGCCCGTCTTCTCCCAGGAGCAGATGCTGACGTCCCGGGCCACCTGGATCTACGAGGCCCACTGGGACGAGCTCGCCCAGGTGCGCTGCCCGACCCTGGTCCTGCGCGGGATCGACGGCCAGCTGGGCAGGGCCGAGGCCCAGGAGATGGTCCGCGTCCTGCCGCGCGGGCAGTACGCCGAGGTGGAGGACGCCGGCCATCTCGTCCACTACGACCGGCCGGAGGGCTGGCGCAGGGCGGTGGAGCCCTTCCTGGAGCAGTTCGCCGAGGGATACCGGGAGGACAGGCAGCCCGTCAGCCCCTGACCCCGGGCCCCGCCCCGCAGTCCGCGAAGGCCCCGGCAGTCCGAGAAGGCCGCGCAGGCCGCGCGGCCCGGTCGCGCTGCCTGCGGCCCGGATCCGCACGGCCCGGATCCGCACGGCCCGGATCCGCACGGCCCGGATCCGCTCAGCCTGGATCCCCTCACCCCGCCCCGTCAGGCCCGGCGGACCCCCCGGTGGGCCCGCCCCGCGCGGCCGTACACCCCCGCCGTCCGGTCCTCAGCCCTTGCTGACGGCGGTCAGGATCTCGGGGAGCCGGGCCGCGGCGCGCGGCGCGGCCAGCCGTACGCCCAGCCAGCAGACGAACGCTCCGTACACCGCGCCCACCGGCAGCAGCACCCACAGCCGGTCCTGGTGGCCCGCCACGTGCAGCCAGACCGTCAGCGCGATCACCGGCGCGCTCAGCACCGCGGCCGTCACGACGCCGCCGAGGATGGAGATCCAGGCGAGCCCGGCCTGCCCCGGCACGACGTTCTTGAACGCCCCGTCCTGCGGGATCGAGTACGGGAACAGCGCCGACGCCAGGGCGCCCGTCGCCAGCATCGCCCCGAGCAGCGCGAACGACAGCCCCATGACCCCCGGCAGCGCCGCCCAGTCCCCCGTCACCGCGGCCGTCACCACGGTCACCAGGACCGTGTACGGCAGGGTGATCAGCAGCAGGGCCAGGGTCCGCGCCCGCAGCTCGACGAAGGCGTCCCGGGTCGAGGACACGGAGAGCGCCACCATCCAGAAGGCGGAGGTGTCCTGCCCGAACTGGTTGTACATCTGCATGCCGAGCATCCCGGCCGCGAAACACGCGAAGTAGACCGACCCCGCCCCCTGCACCGCGTTGAGCACCGGCACGATCAGACCGATCGCCAGCGCCGTCACCCAGGCCGCCTTGGTCTTGGGAGCCCGCACGACATAGCGCAGGCTCCGCTCCATCACCGTGCCCGTACGCCCCTCGGGCAGCAGCCGGAAGAGACCGGAACGGTCCGTGCCGGAGCGTTCGGCCGACGGTCCCGCGGCGGCGATCGTGGAGCCGTCCGGCGACGTCATCAGCCTCACCAGGCTCCGCTCCCACAGCCACATCAGCCCGCCCAGCGCGAGCACCGAGAGCAGCAGCTGCCCGAACGCCGCCCCGTACGCCCCTTCGGAGGCGGACCGCACCGCCCCGAGGGCCGAGGCGGGCGGCAGCCAGCGCACCACGTCGGCGGCCGGTTCCAGCGAGGACAGCCCGCCCGCCCGTCCCAGGCTCTGCACACCGAAGTTGACGAACTGGATGCCCACCGCGATCACCAGCCCGCTGAGCACCGCGAGGTCCCGGCCCTTGCGCGAGGTCAGCAGCCGGATGTTGGCCGTGGCGACCGAACGCGCCAGCGCCACACAGACCAGCAGCGTCAGCGGCACGGCGATCACCGCGCACACCACCGCGACCGCCCCGTGCGCCAGCGCGATCACCGAGCCGGACGCCAGGGCCAGCGTGAAGAGCGGCCCGATCCCGATCAGCGAGGCCGTCAGCAGCGCCCCGATCAGCGGGCGGGGCCGCAGCGGCAGCATGACCAGCCGGCTCGGGTCCAGCGTCTCGTCGCCGCTCGGGAAGAACAGCGGCATCACCGCCCAGCCCAGCGCCACCACCGCGGTCAGCAGCACCACCAGGGTGCCCGCCTGCGCGTGGCCCCGCAGCGCCACCAGCCCGATCACCAGGCCCGCCGCGAGCAGCAGGGTGACGACGAGGGACGCGATGTAGGCGGCCCGCCGCCCGGACGACTGACGCAGGCCGTTGCGCAGCAGCGCCAGCTTGAGCCGTACGAAGACGGGGACGAGCCCCTGACCGCGCACGGCCGGGACGGCGGCACCCGCCGGGGCGTCCAGCACCGTCATCGGGCACCGCCCAGCCAGTCCAGGGAGTCCCCGGTGTCCCGGGCGCCCGCGCCGACCAGTTCGAGGAAGGCGTCCTGGAGGGAGGCGGCCTCGCCGCGCACCTCGGCCAGCGTGCCCCGGGCCCGGATCCGGCCCGCCGCCATGACGGCCACCCAGTCGCAGAGCGACTCGACCAGCTCCATCACATGGCTGGAGAACACCACGGTCGCCCCGGAGCGCGTGTAGCGCTCCAGCACCCCGCGAATGGTCTGCGCCGACACCGGGTCCACACCCTCGAACGGTTCGTCGAGGAACAGGACTTCGGGGTTGTGCAGCAGCGCGGACGCCAGGCCGATCTTCTTCCGCATGCCGGTCGAGTAGTCCACGACCAGCTTGTGCTGCGACCCCGCGAGGTCCAGCACGTCCAGCAGCTGGCCGGCCCGCTTGTCCACCTCCGCGCCCGGCAGGCCCCGCAACCGGCCCGTGTACGCCAGGAGTTCGCGCCCCGAGAGCCGCTCGAAGAGCCGTAGCCCCTCCGGCAGCACCCCGATCCGGGACTTCACCTCGACCGGGTCCCGCCACACGTCGTGGCCGCCGATCTCGATCCGCCCCATGTCCGGCCGCAGCAGCCCCGTCACCATCGACAGCGTGGTGGTCTTCCCCGCGCCGTTGGGACCCACCAGGCCGATGAACTTCCCGGCGGGCAGCTCCAGATCGATCCCGGCGACCGCGACCTGGTCCCCGAACCGCTTCCAGAGCCCCTCGACCCGTACGGCGGGCACGGCCGCCGGAGCCGCACCCACCGCCCCCGTCCCGTCCGTACGCTCCGGCATGGCACTGTCTTTCGATGTCCCCGTCATGGGGACCACCCTACGAAAGACGCGTCCGGGCGTCGGCCGCTTCCCTGGCGCAGGCGTACGCGAGCGGGCTGACCAGCTCGTCCGCGTCGGGAAGCCACAGGTTGGCCCGGGAGGGCCGGCGGGCCCACTGGACGGCCCCGCGCCCCGCCACCCGGGTCGGCGGCCCCGCCACGTAGTCGCCCTCGCCGCGGCCCACCAGGCCGATGGCGTCGGCGTTCCACCCCAGGTGCCGTACGAGCCCGGGTGCCTTCGCCGCGGCCCCGGGCAGCGCGAAGAACAGCATCCGCCGGTCAGGGGTGCGGGTCACCGGGCCGAGCGTCACACCCATCCGCTCCATCCTGGCCAGGGCCAGGAAGCCCGCGGACTCCGGCACGTCCAGGGCGTCGAACGTACGCCCTGCGGGCAGGAGCACCGCCGAACCGGGCTGCCTCGACCACATCCGGCGCGCGGCGGCGGCGCTGCCGGTCGCCTGGCCCGCCCAGTCCTGCCGGGTCGGATGGGCGCCCGGGGCCGCGCAGCGGGCGTCACCGCACGAGCAGTGCTCCGTCCCCCCGCCGGCCTCGAGCCAGGTGCCCGGGAACACGTCCCAGTGCCGCTCCTGGGCATACCAGGCGGCGGCCTCGAGCAGCTGCTCACTCCGCTGTTGGGGGATCCTGGCGGCTTCCGTCACTCCGATGGGCTCTTCCACGTCCACTCAACTCCCGGCGCCACCTGGGGTTACGGGCGCACGTACGCCCGTGACGGCGGACCGGTCCCGCACATGGGGCGCACGGGTGCACGGCCGGGGGCGCGTGGGAGGCGGCGCACCCTTCCGCGGGTAACCCTTTGCAGGGTTGTGCCAACTCACCACCGCTCATACCAGATACAGATGAATATGCGCATTTCTTGTGCCGTGCCGGGCAGTGATGCCTTCACTGAATCACTGCGGTCCCAGGGGGAAAAAATATGGCAGCCAGGCCACTCGTCGCCCGCCAGCCGAACGAACGGCTCCAGACGCTCATCCAGGAGGCGGCGTGTTCCAACGCCGGTCTCGCACGCCGGGTCAACATGGTCGGGGCGGAACGCGGACTCGACCTCCGCTACGACAAGACCTCGGTGGCCCGCTGGCTGCGCGGACAGCAGCCGCGCGGCAGGGCGCCCGGAATCATCGCCGAGGCGATCGGACGCAAACTCGGCCGCACGGTGACGATCGACGAGATCGGCATGGCCAACGGCAAGAGCCTGGCCTCCGGCGTCGGCCTGCAGTTCTCGCCCACCGTCCTCGGCGCCGTGGAACAGGTCTGCGAGCTGTGGCGCAGCGACGTGGGACGCCGTGACCTGCTGTCCGGATCGGCGGTCGCCGCCTCGGCCCTCGTCGAGCCCAGCCGCGACTGGCTGATCACGGGCGCGGACCCGCAGGTGGCCCGCACCGCCGGGAGCAGGGTCGGCATGCCGGACGTGGCGGCCGTGCGGGCGATGACGGCCGCCCTCGTCGACCTGGACCACCGCTTCGGCAGCGGACACGTGCGGCCCGTGCTGGTGCACTACCTCAACAGCGTGGTGTCCGGGCTCCTCTCGGGGGCCTACCGCGAATCGGTCGGCCGCGAGCTGTTCGGCGCGGTCGCCCGGCTCACCGAACTCGCCGGGTACATGGCCGTCGACACCGGTCAGCCGGGGCTGGCCCAGCGGTACTACATCCAGGCGCTGCGCCTGGCCCAGGCCGCGGGCGACCGCGGGTACGGGGGCTATGTGCTGGCCGCGTCGATGAGCCACCTCGCGGCCCAGCTCGGCAACCCGCGCGAGATCGCCCAGCTGGCGCGGGCCGCGCAGGAGGGCGCCCGGGGACGGGTGACCCCGCGGGCCGAGTCGATGTTCCACGCGGCGGAGGCCCGGGGGCACGCGCTGATGGGCGACGCCCGCAACTGCCAGGTCGCGGCGGGCCGGGCCATCGCCGCGCTGGAGCAGGCCGACCCCGACAAGGGCGACGACCCCGACTGGATCGCCCACTTCGACGCGGGCTACCTCGCCGACGAGCTGGCGCACTGCCACCGTGACCTCGGGCAGGGCGAGCCGGCCGCCCGCCGGGCGAAGGAGGCCCTGGCCGCCCTCCCGGAGTCCCGGACCCGGCGCCGGGGCATCGGCCTGGTGCTCCTGGCCTCCGCCCAGGTGCAGCAGCGCGAGGTGGAACAGGCCTGCCACACGGGTCTGCGGGCGATGGAACTGCTCGGGACCGTGCGCTCCAGCCGGGGTGCCGAATACCTCGACGACCTCCAGCAGCGGTTCGAGCCCTACCAGGCCGAACCGGCGGTCCGGGAGTTCGGCGCCAGGCTCGAACTCCAGGCCGCCTGACCTGCCCCGGGGGCGAGTTGACCATGAACAGCGCCGTGGACGCCGCTCGTGTTACCCGCCGTGTGAAGGGGTGGTGTGAGCCCTTGGGCGCTTGGCGCGGCGCTCCGGGCACCCGGTAGCGTGAGCCGACGATTCCATAGGTTCACACGTAGGAGTCCCGGTGACGCAGAGCGGACAGGGTGACGAGCGGCAGCTTCCCGCTGTACGGCCCGCGCACGAAGGTGTCGTGCTGCCCGCGGAGGGTGGTGCCCCCTGGAACCCGGGGGGGCCGGCGAGCGGGCAGCCGGACCAGGCCACCCCCGCGGGCGGGCAGCCCTGGGGCCAGCCCTGGGGGCCGCAGGCCGCGCACCAGGACGGTCCGCCGCCGGGGCAGCTGCCACCGGAGCAGCACCCGCAGGGCGCGTACCAGCAGCACGGGCAGTACCAGCAGCAGCACTACGCGCAGGACCCGTACCGGCAGCAGGACCCGTACCAGCAGCAGCCGCAGCAGTACGCCCAGCCCCTGCCGCCCGAGGCCGCCGCCGCGGGGCAGGGCGGGGACGCGGACGCCACGCAGTACATCGCGCCCGTACCCGGCGGCCCGCTGCCCGGAGGGCTGCCGCCCGAGCGCCCGGCGGAGTCCACCCAGTTCATGGGGCACACCGGCGCGCCGGCGCAGCAGTCCGACGCCGACGCGACCCAGTACATACCCCCCGTGCCCGGCGGCGCCCCGTACGGAATCCGGCCGGGAGCCCCGGGCGACCGGCAGCCGCCCGCCGAGTTCGACAGCCTCTTCCGCAACGAGGGCCCCGCGGGCGCCACCCAGCAGATGCCCCGCTACGCCGAGCAGCAGCAGCCCCAGCAGCCCCACCGGGGTGCCCCGCAGCCGCCGCCCGGCGCCCCGCCCTACCAGCCTCCGCAGGGACCCCAGGCCGGGCACGGCGGACAGGAGCCGCCCCAGGGCGGCCCCGAGCCGCGCAAGCGGTCCGCCGCCGTCCCGCTGATCGCGGCCGTCGTCATCGGCTGCGCCGTCATCGGACTCGGCGCCGGCGCCCTGATGAGCGGGGGCGACGACAGCCCCTCGGACGACAAGCAGCCGGTGGCCTCGCAGAGTTCGCAGGGGAGCGACCCCGCCACGCAGACCGACGACCCGGCGAAACCGCAGGCCGAGGAGCTCGACAAGCTGCTCGCGGACAGCAACAGCAGCCGTGCGGCGGTGATCAGCGCCGTGGAGAAGATCAAGAACTGCCGGGAGCTCGACCAGGCGGCCACCGACCTGAAGGGCGCCGCCGACCAGCGCCGGGACCTGGTGACACGGCTGGAGGCGCTGAGCGTCGACCAGCTCCCCGAGCACGCCGAGCTGACCTCGTCCCTGACCGACGCCTGGCAGGCGTCGGCCGAGGCCGACGACCACTACGCCGCGTGGGCCGGGCAGGCCAAGGACGAGAAGAAGGTCTGCAAGGGCGGCAAGGCCCGTTCCACCGACGAGTTCAACAAGGCCAACGTGTCGAGCGGCGAGGCCACCACGGCCAAGCGCAAGGCCTCGGGGCTGTGGAACTCCATCGCGCAGAAGTACGCGCTGACCGAGCGCGCCCCCACGCAGCTCTGACCCGGCAGCCGCCCCCGCGCGCCGCGGGGGCGGGGACGCTCACGCGGGGTCAGCCGCCCGTGCGGGCGTCCAGGAGCGTCTCCGTCACATCGACGAAGTCCTTCTCCGCCGCGGTGAGCCGTCCGTCGCGGACCACCTGGAACGTCACCCGCCCGTTGACGATCCGCCCGTAGGCGGCCGTACCGACCATGTCCTGGTACCGCCAGCGCAGGACCGGGGTGAGGCCGCCGGTGTCCACCTCGGTGCCCCGGTTGAGGCTGACGGAGATCCCGCCCGCCGTGATGTCCGGCCGGTCCATCGCCTCGACGACCGCCCGCAGCGCGGTGTACGCGATCCAGGTCGTCTGCACGCCCGTGTCCGCCGGATCGATCCGGTTGTCCCCGAAGGCGTACTTCCGGATCACCTCGCGCATCTCGTTCCACCGGGCGTCGCCCGACTCCGGGTACCAGCCGGTGACCAGGGCCCCCTCGAAGGGGCTGTCCGCCCCGCCCGTGCGGTCGACGAGACCCTGGCCGACGCTGCCGAGCACGGACGAGATCCGCACCTTGCTGTCCGCGGGCTCCAGCCGGCGGAACGAGTCGAAGAACGTCTCCGTGCCCTTGCCGAGCACCGCGGTCACACAGCCGTCGCCCGCCTCGTCGAGGGCCCTGGCCGCCTCCGACTCGTACGAGGTGGCCCCCTCGGCCGCGCTGATGTCGTGGGCCGCGGGGCGGTCGCCCCGGCCGAGGCCCGTGTCGAGGAGTCCGGGCATGGTGTCGCCGACCAGGGTGTCGGGCCGCACGAGCGACACCCGCTCGCAGTGGGCGGCCAGCTGTTCGCCGTTGCCCGCCAGGAGCGCGGGCTGGCCGCCGTTGACCGGGTAGGAGAGGTAGCTGGTGAACTCGTCGGCGGAGGCGCCGTACCCGCCGATGTACGGGATTCCGGCGGCCTCCAGCGGCGCCAGGAAGGCCCGCCCGTACCTGCTGTACGAGCCGACGACCGCCGCCACGTCCTCGTCGGCGGCCCGCCGGGCGCACTTCGACGCACCCGCCGCGGTGTCCTGCTCGTTGCAGGTGAGCACCCGCAGCTCGTGGCCGTCGATCCCGCCCTTCTCGTTGATCCAGCGGGCGTAGGTCCTCGCCATGGCGGGCATGCCGGCCATGTTCACCGCGTCGGCCCCGGTGGTGTCGGGGGCCCAGGTCATCACGGTGACGGGTTCCCTGGAACCCCCCGAGGCGCCGGGCAGGACGCCGCAGCCGGACATCAGCAGCGCTCCGGCCGCCGCCGATGCGAGGAGTCGGCAGGGACGGGGTGGGAGGAGACGTCGCCATCCGGTCATGGGCATGAACTTTTACGGTTCAGGGGTAACGCCGCAGTGTGCGGTGGTCAACACACGGTGACGTGGAGGTGAATTACGGGGGGCTTCACACGGCCGCCGCGAAGGAACGTACGATCGGCAACCGTGCAGCAAGGTTCGGAGAACACTTCCCGTCGCGGCCGTCGCTCCTCCACCATGGGCGGCATGCCGCTCAACGACATGCCGTGGTGGCGCTGGCGCAGCAACGTGCGCTCGGCGCTGCACATGCTCTCCGATCCCGTCTTCCACCACGAGTGCTGGCTCACCGGCCGGGAGGGGTACGGCGACGTCACCGACGCCGTGTACCGCCTGGTCGAGGACACCTGGCTGGACAACTGGTCCGCCGAGAAGTACGTGGGGACGATCTTCCGCGACTCCGCGGAGGCCGCCCTCGTCGACGTCGCCGCCCTGCGGGTGCTGCGCATCATGCACCAGATCGGCGCCGACGCCCCGGTGTCCGCCTACCTGGAGCACCCGGGCTGGCAGGAGGCGGTCGTCGCCGCCCGCGAGGCCCATGTGATGCTCGCCACCAACGACGCCGAGGACCCCGACATCCCGCCGCGCTCCCTGGACGTGCTCCGCATCATGACCAGTTCCGCCTGACCGGCGGGCGGTGTGGCACCCTACGGGAATGACCGCGCCGCAGCCCGCCGAATCCGTGTCCGCTGCCTCGGACACCGCCTCCGAGCAGTACGTCCTCACGCTCTCCTGCCCCGACAAGCAGGGCATCGTGCACGCCGTGTCGAGCTACCTGTTCATGACCGGCTGCAACATCGAGGACAGCCAGCAGTTCGGCGACCACGACACCGGTCTCTTCTTCATGCGCGTCCACTTCTCGGCGGACGCCACGGTCACCGTGGACAAGCTGCGGGCCAGCTTCGCCGCGATCGGGGACTCCTTCCGGATGGACTGGCAGATCCACCGGGCGAGTGACCGGATGCGCATCGTGCTGATGGTCAGCAAGTTCGGGCACTGCCTCAACGACCTGCTGTTCCGCTCCCGCACCGGCGCCCTGCCGGTGGAGATCGTGGCCGTCGTCTCCAACCACACGGACTTCGCCGAGCTCGTCGCCTCGTACGGCGTCCCGTTCCGGCACATCCCCGTGACCAGGGAGAACAAGCCGGAGGCCGAGGCGCAGCTGCTGGAGCTGGTGCGCGGGGAGAACGTCGAACTCGTCGTCCTGGCGCGGTACATGCAGGTGCTCTCGGACGACCTGTGCAAGCAGCTGAGCGGCCGGATCATCAACATCCACCACTCCTTCCTGCCGAGCTTCAAGGGCGCGAAGCCGTACCACCAGGCGCACGCGCGCGGTGTGAAGCTGATCGGGGCGACGGCGCACTACGTGACGGCCGACCTCGACGAGGGGCCGATCATCGAGCAGGAGGTCGAGCGCGTCGGGCACGGCGTCACGCCGGACCAGCTCGTCGCCGTCGGGCGGGACGTGGAGTGCCGGGCGCTGGCCCGCGCCGTCAGCTGGCACGCGGAGCGGCGCATCCTGCTCAACGGCCGCCGTACGGTCGTCTTCCCGTAGGGCCCCGGGGCCCGGTGCCCTACAGCCGGCTGAGGGAGGCCGCCGCGAACAGGACGTCGCTGATCGCCTCGCGGTCGCCCTCCTGGCCGGCCGCGGCCTCGACCGGCGGCACGTGTCCGGCGACCAGCCGGCAGAACTCCACCCCGTCGAGCGCGACCTGCGCGACCGTGTGGGCGGGGGAGCCGAGGGCGGCGGGCGAGTCCAGGGCGATGTACCAGTCACCGCCGCCGCGTCCCTCGACCTCCAGGTGGAGCGAGCGTCCCGGCGAGCCCGCGGCGACCAGATGGCGGGCCGGTGAGGCGAGCCCCGCGCGGCGGCGCCCGGCGAGGACGGCCGGCAGCAGCCGGACGGCCAGGTCGATCATCCGGTGCAGATGGGCGGCTGCGGGCGGTTCGTAGGGGTAGTCCACCGCCTTCGCGATGTCCCCGCCGTGCACCCAGCACTCGAAGGCCCGCTCCAGGAGCGAGTCCTGGAGCGGCAGGGCGAAGTCCCCGTACGGCACGGAGAGCTCCGCGACGCCGCGGCCGGCGAACGAGACCGTGCGCACGAGGGAGTGGCTCTGGTCGCGCCAGGGCTCCCGCACGGTCCGGGTGGGCGGCCGGAGCGCCGCCGCCCAGTAGCTCTCGGTGCGCCCGGTCGGTGTGGGCGGCCGGTCGTGGCCGGGCCTGCCGAGCGGGTCGTCCAGGCCGAGCGCCCTGGACACCAGGCCGTCGACGGCCATCAGGTGCGTGATCACCCCGGCGACCGTCGTCCTGCGGTTCACCTGACGGTCGTCCTCGAACCACTTCAGCCGCACCGGCGCGTGCCACTCCGCGTCGCCGATGTCCCGCAGCAGCGCGTCCAGCCGCGCGGTCTCCGCGTCGTAGGGCGCCGCCCACTCGGGGACGGGGATACGCGCCGGCCGCCGGCCGAGGCAGCCCTCCAGCACCCGGGAGCGGAGCATCGGGTCCAGGTCCAGGGTGCCGTCGGTGTGCAGCAGTCCCACGGCGTCGCGCAGCCGCAGTGCCTCGTCGGCGCAGGGCGCGCACGAGGTGAGGTGCTCCTCGACGGCGGCGGTCTCCCCGGCCGAGCACGCGGCCAGGGCCCAGGCCCCGAGGAGGGACTTGAGCACCTGGTGGGGGAGCGGCGGGACGGGCGGATCCGGCGGCTTCGCCGGCTCCACGGCCCAGGACCGTGCCGGAGGCAGCACCTCCTGGTCGTCCGCGGCGGCCCGGGGACCCGGTATGCGCCGTCCGACCGGCTGCTCCCCGTCGCGGCCGTCGCCGTCGTGGCCGCCGGTCACGAGAGCGGTCCGTATCCGGGAGGCGCCGAGTCCGCGGACGGCCGGGTGTTCGCGGTGGAGAGCAGCTGGAGGCCGAGCCGCAGCCGGCGCCTGGCCTCGTCCCCGGTGACACCCAGGTCCTCGGCGGCCTGCCGGTAGTCCCTGCGCTGGACGTACGCGAGCTCCAGGGCGGCACGCAGCGGCGCCGGCATGGAGGCGACGATGTAGTCGGCGCGGGCCGCGGCGGTCGCCCTGAGCACCCGGTGCTCCAGCTCCTCGGCCCGGCCGTCCGCGCCGGGTCCCCCGTCCCCGTCGTGCGCCCCGCGCAGCCGCTGGACGGACTGGCGGTGGGTGAGCCGCGCCACCCAGGAGCGCATGGAGCCGTGCCTGGGGTCGTACGCGCCGGGGTTCTCCCAGACGTAGCCGAAGACCTCGCGTGTCACCTGGTCCGCCGCGTCCTCGTCGTCGAGCATGCGGTGCGCCTGGCTGTGGACGAGCGAGGCGAACCGGTCGTAGAGCTCGCCCAGGGCCGCAGCCTCGCCACGCGTCAGCCGCTGCTGCATCCGGCGGTCCCAGCGCGGTGGTGCGTCCTTAGCCATCCAGCCCCCAGCCCTGTGCCTCTCGTCACGTCGAATGTAGTCGGCGGCATAGTCCGGACACGAACCTTTCCGGTAAGTACGTCCGGGGAGTGGCGCCGAATGATAGAGAACAGTTCACCCCTTGCCCTTTACTGATCGCGTAAACGATCCTGAAGTGATCGTTTCTGGAGCAATCCTGTGCCGGGCCGGCAGGCGGAAGGGCGTTTCGCGGGCCGGTACGCGGGCAGCCGCGAGGAGGAACGGAAACTTCCGGATCCTCCGGAGCCCCGGAACGAGAGGCCGAGTCGCGTGACGCTGAAGGTGTACGAGACCGAGCAGGACGCGTGGACGGTGCTGCGGATCCACGGCGAACTCGACCTCGTGAGCTCACCCGTCGTGCGCCAGTCCGTCCACGGGGCGGTGGCCGCCGGACGCCACGACGTGGTCCTCGACCTCTCCGGCGTCCTCTTCTGCGACTCCAGCGGCGTCAACGTCCTGATCGCCGCCCGCCGTCTCATGAAGTCCTGCGGCGGCCGGCTCCGGCTGATCCTCCCCGCCCGCGGCGCGGTCGACGGCTCGCACGTCAACAAGGTGCTCGGCGCCCTGGGCGTGCGCCGGCTCTTCGACGTCTATCCGGACGCAGGCGCGGCCACCGACGACGAGTCCCGGCCGCTCACCGCGTGACACGCCGCGGTGGCACGAGGTCGTCACACCACTGAAGGGAGTTAGTGACACGTGACGCCGCTCGGCGTCGTACGCTCCCCGCATGGACAGCGCAGAGTACGAGCGCAAGATCGCGCACCGCTTCGCCGCCTTCGACCAGGACGGCAACGACTACATCGACCGAGGCGACTTCAACGCCGCCGCGGCCCGGCTGCTCACCGAGTTCGGTACGCGGGCCCGCTGCGACAGGGGCCAGTCGCTCTACACCGGAGCCGAGGCCTTCTGGCAGGGCATGGCGGGCATCGCGGACGTGGACGGGGACCAGCGCGTCACCCGGGAGGAGTTCGTCGGCGGAGCCGTGAAACGGCTGCGGGACAACCCCGAACGCTTCGCGGAGATCGCGCGCCCGTTCCTGCGCGCGGCGCTCTCCGTCGCCGCCGGCACGGACCCCGAGGGCAACGCGCCCGCCTCGGCGCCGGTCGCCGCCGTGGAGCGCGCCCTGCGGGTGCTGGGCGCCGCGGAGGACATCGCGAGCGTGGCGGCGAGGAGCCTGGACACCGACCAGGACGGCCAGGTCGCCGAGTCGGACGCCATCGCCGCCTTCTCCGCGTACTTCACGGTGACCGAACCCGACGCGTAGGCGCACGGGTCCGGACCCGACGCGCGGGCCCGGGTGCACGGGCCGGCGGGGGCGCACGACCGGGCACGGCGGGCGGGGTGGTCGAACCGGCCGGGTGGGAACGGGTGGGCGAACCCGGCGGCGGGGCGCGCGTGACCGGCCCCCTGCCCCCCGCCCGCCCGGCCGGAGGCGTACGGGCGCGTCCGGGGGGCGTACGGGCGGTGCGTCACGGGTGACTCAACGCATCCGAACCCTCCGTGCGCCCCCGGAGTGACCCGTCACCGGGAGGAGTCACGGGCCCGCGCTCGGGTACCCTCCGTGGGATGCGAGTGGTGCTGGAACCGGAGGATCCGGGGGCGACCCCTGTGGCCGCCCCGGAGGACGCACGGTCCCGGGCTCGCGGCGCACGGAGCTGCGGCGGGCCTGTCGGGGACCCGGTCCCCGCTGTGTCCGAGCGCCTCTGTTCGACTCTCCGCGGCGTGCGTCGCACAGTATGGACCACGCGTACTCCTTCGCGCTGGAATATGCCCGAAGCGCTTGTCGCGGTGACTGTACGTCAACCATGCTGTCTCGAAGGGGAGTCACGTTCCGTGACCCTGAGGAGGCGCGAGGCGATGTGTCCGCCGGTTCGGATGGTGTGAGCGGTGCTTCAGGTTCAGCTCGAGGTCGGTCCGGATCCCGCCGAGGTGGGGCGGGCCCGCAGGTGGGCCCGTTCGCGGCTGGCCGGGTCCGGCATGGAGGACGACGAGACGCTCGCGGAGACGCTCATCCTGCTGATCTCCGAGCTCGTCACCAACGCCGTGGTCCACACCGGCTGTCCGGCCGTGCTGCGGATGCTGTTCGGCTCGGCCGGGGGGGCCGGTTCGGCGGAGACCGTGCGGGTCGAGGTGGCCGACAGGAGCTGCCGTCCGCCCCGGCCGCGTCACGCCGAAGGTGAGGACACGGGCGGCCGGGGCCTGGAGCTGGTGGACGGCCTGGCCGACCGCTGGGGCTGGCAGCCGGAGGGCGCGGGCAAGCGGATCTGGTGCGAGATCGACCGGGGTGGCCCGGTCATGGTCCCCGCGGTCCAGGAACAGCCCGGCGACCGCGCCAGCGCCTGACGGGCCTCAGCGCCCGGCGGCCGCCGAGCGGAACGTGCGCCGGTAGACCGTGGGGGACACCCCCAGCGCGGCCTGCACGTGCTGCCGCAGGGACGTGGCCGTACCGAAGCCGGCGTCCCGCGCCACCTGGTCGACCGAGAGATCGGTGGACTCCAGCAGATGCCGGGCCCGCTCCACCCTCTGCCGCGAGAGCCACTGCCCCGGGCTGATGCCGACCTCCTCGCGGAAGCGGCGGGTGAAGGTCCGCACACTCATCGACTCCTGGCGGGCCAGGTCGCGCAGCTGGATGGGCTGTTCCAGCCGCCCGAGGGCCCAGGCCCGCGCGGCCGTCGTGGTGGCGAGCCCCGGCTCGGGCAGCGGGCGCCGGATGAACTGCGCCTGGCCGCCGTCGCGGTGCGGGGGCACGACGGTGCGGCGGGCGACGTCGTTGGCGACCGCGGTGCCGTGGTCCCGGCGCACGATGTGCAGGCAGAGGTCGATCCCGGCGGCGACACCGGCCGAGGTGAGGACGTCGCCGTCGTCGATGAAGAGGACGTCCGGATCGACGCGGACCTCGGGGAAGAGCCGCTGGAAGTGGTCCGCCGACGACCAGTGGGTGGTGGCGGGGCGCCCGTCGAGACAACCGGCCGCGGCGAGGACGTAACCGCCGGTGCAGATGGAGACCATGCGGGTCCCCGGCCTGATGTGCGCGAAGGCCGCGGCCAGTTCGGGGGTGAGCCGGCCCTCCTCGTACACGGGGCCGAGCTCGTACGAGGCCGGGACGACGACGGTGTCGGCGCCGGCCAGCGCCTCCGGGCCGTGCTCGGCCATGATGCTGAAGTCGGCGTCGGTGCGGACGGGGCCCGGCGGGCGCACCGAGCAGGTCACCACGTCGTACAGCCTCTCGCTCCCGCCGTCCGGCCCGGTGCGCAGTGAACGGCCGAAGATCCGCTGGGGGATGCCCAGTTCGAAGGGGAGCACCCCGTCGAGGGCGAGGACGACGACACGGTGGCACATCTGGACCCCCGCCTTCCCACGGATTCGGCGTGACCGCTCACGGCCTGATAAACGTACCGGTCATGAAGGAGAAGCAGGCCGCCCGCGCAGGTGTTCCCGGGACGGTCGCCGTCCGTCTTCGCGCCGCGGCGGCGGCCCTTGTCACCGTGGCGGCGGGCCTCGGCATCCGCTCGGTGGCGGGCGGCGAGGTCGCGAAGTACGCGGGCGACGCCCTCTACACCGTGCTGATCCACACCCTCGTGGTCCTCCTCGTGCCCCGGGTGCGCCCGCTGTCCGCCGCGGCCGCCGCGCTGGCCGTCAGCTGGGCCGTGGAACTCGCCCAGCTGACGGGCGTACCGGCCGGGCTCGCCCGGCAGAGCACGGTGGCCCGGCTGGTGCTCGGCTCGACGTTCAACGTCCCGGACCTGTTCTGGTACGCGGCGGGCGCGGCCCTCGCCTGGGCCGTCCACAGCCGCCTGCCGTCCGGCGCCGGCCCGGCCCGGTCCGGCGGCGCGGGCCCGGCCCGGCGCGCCCGCCGCACGTGACCCCGCCCGCCTGAACCGCCGGTCGGAGCCGGTCCGCCCGAGCGGATCCGCGCGCCCGGCCCGGCCCCGGCGCCCCTGGCCCGATTCCTGCGAAGGGTGTCCCTCCGGCCACTCGTCCGGGTGCGGAGCACGGACGGATGCTGAGCGGCGTGACCCAGACAACCGACAGCCCGGCGGTCCGGCACGCGCCGCGCCGCCGCCGTCCGCAGATCCACCGCGCGTGGACCGTCGCCGCCGTCACCTTCGTGACGATCATCGGCGGGGCGGCCTTCAACTCCCTGCCCGGACTGCTGATCGACCCCCTCCACACGGAGTTCGGCTGGTCACGCGGCGAGATCGGGCTCGCCGTCTCCATCGACATGGCGCTGTACGGCCTGACCGCGCCGTTCGCGGCGGCGCTGATGGACCGGTTCGGCATCCGCCGGGTGGTGGTCGTCGCGCTCGGCGCGGTGGCGGCCGGGGCGCTGGCGAGCGTCTGGATGACGGCGAGCTGGCAGCTCATGATCTATTGGGGCCTGCTCGTCGGCCTGGGCACCGGCTCGATGGCGATGGCCTTCTCCGCGACGGTCACCCACCGCTGGTTCGTGGCCCGGCGCGGCCTGGTGACCGGCATCCTCACCGCGGCCGGAGCCTCCGGCCAACTGGTCTTCCTCCCGCTCTGCGCCTGGATCGTCTCCGAGCACGGCTGGCGCCCGGCGTCGGTGACGGTCGCCCTGGCCGCGCTCGTCGTCGTCCCGTTCGTCTGGCTCCTCATGCGCGACCACCCGGCGGACGTGGGGCTCGCCCCCTACGGCGGCGCGTACGTGGAGAAGCCGGCCCCGGCCAGGGGCGCCGCCGCCCGCACCCTGCGCGTCCTGGCCGACGCGGCCCGCACGGGCCCGTTCTGGCTGCTGGCGGGCTCGTTCGCGATCTGCGGCGCCTCCACGAACGGCCTGATCCGCACCCACTTCGTGCCCTCGGCCCACGACCACGGGATGGAGATCACCGCCGCGGCGTCGCTGCTGGCCGTCATCGGCGTCTTCGACATCGTCGGCACGGTCTTCAGCGGCTGGCTCACCGACCGCTTCGACGCCCGCAGACTGCTGGCCGTCTACTACGCGCTGCGCGGGATCTCACTGCTGTTCCTGCCCATGCTGATGGCCCCGGTGGTCCACCCGCCGATGGTCTTCTTCATCGTGTTCTACGGACTCGACTGGGTCGCCACGGTCCCGCCGACGCTGGCGCTGTGCCGTGAGCGGTACGGCGAGGACAGCGCGATCGTCTTCGGCTGGGTCCTGGCCTCGCACCAGGTCGGGGCCGCCCTGGTGGCGTTCCTCGGCGGGGTGGCCAGGGACGTGACCGGTTCCTACGACGTGGTCTGGTACGCCTCCGGTGCCCTGTGCGCGACAGCGGCCCTGATGGCCCTGGTGATCCGCCGCGGGCACGGCGGAGCGACACCGGCCGCCGCCGGCTGAGGCACCGGCCGGGCTCAGCCCGTCCGCGCGAGGCGGGCGGCGATCTTCCGGGCGTCCAGGGCGATCTCGCGGAGCATTCCGCTGATCGGGTTGGTGAACCCGGTGAAGTAGAGGCCCGGTGCGCCGTCCGGTGTGCGGGCACCGCGCACCACCGGGCGGCCCCGGGCGTCCAGTACGCCGAGGTGGCCGACCAGGCCCTCAAGGGCGCGCTCGTAGCCGGTCGCCGCGATCACGGCGTCCGGGGTGATCCGGGTGCCGTCGGCCAGCACCACCGCGTCCCCGTCGAACGACTCGACCGCGGCCACGGGGACCACCCGGCCGCTCCTGACCGCGTCGATCAGCCCGACGTCCTGGACGGGGATCGCGCCCTCCCTGACCCGGGAGTACAGGCCCGTGCCGGGGCGCGGGAGGCCCTGCGCCGCCAGGTCGGGGACGGAGACGCGGCACATCAGGCGGCCCGCCCGGTCCACGAGCCGGACCGGCAGCCTGCGGACCAGGACGGCCGTCGCCTGGGCGGGCCAGCCCGCCGTCGAGCGGCGCACGATGTGCGGGACCGTGCGGACCGCGATCCGCACCCGGGACGCGCCGCCCTCGACCAGGTCGACGGCGATCTCCGCGCCGGTGTTCCCGATGCCGGCGACGAGGACGTCCTGGCCGGCGTACGGGCCCGGGGCACGGTAGTCGGCGGCGTGCGTGAGCGTGCCGGTGAAGTCCTCCCGGCCGGCCCACGGGGGGATGCGCGGGGTGTGGTTGAAGCCGGTGGCCACCACCACCGCCCGGCCGGTGAGCACCCGGCCGCCGGTCGCGCTCAGCCGCCAGCCCGACCCGTCGGCGGCCTTGTCGACGCGGGACACCTCGACCCCCGTCACCACCTCCAGCTCGTGGTGCTCGGCGTACTTCTCCAGGTAGCGCACCATGTCGTCGCGCGACACCCAGCGCCCGAACCGGCGGGGCATCGCCAGCCCCGGCAGCGCGGACCAGCGCCGGGTCGTGTGCAGGTGCAGGCGGTCGTAGTGGCCGCGCCAGGACGACCCCACGGCCGCGGACCTCTCCAGCACCACGGCGCGCACGCCCTGTTCCCGCAGGGCCGCCGCCACGGCGAGACCTCCCGGGCCGCCGCCGATCACGTAGACCGGCCGGCCGTCGGTGCGGTCGATGGAGGCGGGCAGGGCGTCATCGGGGGCGGGGGCGCTTTCGGGCATGGTTCGGAGCGTAAGGAGGACATGGACATGATGGGTTCCGGTCCGGACCGGAATCGGTTGCGAAATGATCACGGACCGGTGCGCGGGACCCCCGGCCAGGCGGGCGCGGGGGCCGTTCAGAGCCCGGGGGCGCCCCACACCGGGAACCAGCGCGACAGGTCGCTCTCCACCCGGAGGTCGTCGCCGAGGACGGCCCGCACCTGGAGCTCCAGCTCGTTGTCGCGCTTCTCCCCGCCGCCCGGCGCCGGGGCGAACGGGTAGAACGTGCCCCGCTTGTAGAGGTAGACCAGGGCCAGCGAGCGCCCCTCCGGGCCCCGGAACCCGATGATCGAGCAGAGCAGGTGGGGGCCGAAGCCGCCGTCCTGGAGCAGGGTGTTGACGGCGTGCAGGTCGTTGACCAGGGAAGCCGTGTCCTCGGGTGCCTGGCGGGCGAGCAGCCAGGTGTAGCCGTAGCCGTCGCGGCTGAACTCCACCGGCACCCCGCCCCGGGCCGTGTCCGCGTCGAGCAGCTCCCGCACGTCCTGCTGGACGCGGGCGAACGTGCCGCCCTCCACCCCCGCGAAGCAGACCGAGCCGAGCCCGGTGGGTTCGAAACCGGTCCCCGCCTGGAGGGTGAGCGCGGCGGAGGGCACCGCGAAGAGCTGGTCGAGGTCGGGACGGACCGGTTTGCTGCGGCCCAGGATGGTGTCGAGCAGGCCCACGGAGGCTCCTTACGGGTGGGACAGGCCGGCGGAGATGCGGGCCAGCTGGTCCAGACGCTGTTCGAGGGTCGGGTGGGAGGAGAGCAGCCGGCTCAGGCTCTCCTTGGAGCTGAAGGCGGGCACGAAGTAGAAGGCGTTGTACGGCTCCGCCTTGCGCAGGTCCTCCGTCGGGATCCTGGCCATCTGCCCGCTCACCTTGGTGAGGGCGGAGGCGAGCGCCGAGGGGCGGCCGGTGAGCAGGGCGGCCGTGCGGTCGGCCGAGAGCTCCCGGTAGCGGGAGAGCAGCCGGGTCAGCAGGAAGCTCAGGGCGTACACGACCCCGCTGATCAGCGGGATGAGCATGATGATGATGCCCGCCGGGTCGTTGCCCCGGCTGTTGCGGGCGAAGCCGCCCCACAGGGCGACCCGGGTGATGATGCCGGCCAGTACGCCGAGGAACGACGCGATCGTCATCACGGCCACGTCGCGGTGCGCCACGTGCGACATCTCGTGGGCGAGGACCCCTTCGAGCTCCTCGGGCTCCAGTCTGCGCAGCAGTCCCGTGGTGGCGCAGATCAGCGCGGTCTTCTCGCTGCGGCCGGTCGCGAAGGCGTTCGGCACGTCGCTGCGGGCGATGGCCACCCGCGGCTTGGGCATGTCGGCCAGGGCGCAGATCCGGTCGACCGCCCCGTGCAGCTCGGGCGCCTCCTGCGGGGTGACCTCCCGGGCGCCCATGCCGTACGCCGCGATGCGGTCGCTGAACCAGAACTGGGCGATGAACATTCCGCCCGCGATGATCAGGATGATGGGCCAGGCGCCGCGCAGGACGGCCAGCAGTACGCCCACGATGACCACGTACAGCAGGCCGATGAAGAACATCGTGCTCACCATGCGGGTGGTCAGGCCGCGGTCCTGGGCGTAACGGGAACGGATTCGTGCCATGGGGGTGCCTCCAGTAGCTCACCTGACTTCCATAGTGCCCCCTTGCCGTGCAAAGCGGATAAAGAGGGGCTCCCGGCCGGGGGCGGGCTCAGGGCCAGAGGAGTTCGCGGGTCCAGCCGGCGCCGTCCCGGCGGTAGCGCAGCCGCACGTGCCGCCGCCGGTCGTCCCCCTGGAAGAACTCCACCTCCCGCGGCTCGACCACGTACCGCGTCCAGGTCTCCGCCTCGGTGTCCGGCCGCGCCCGCGCACGCTCCCAGGCCGCCTCGGAGGCCCGTACGAGGTCCTCCCGCGCGGCCAGCACCTCGCTCTGCGATCCGGTGAGCGCGGCGGCCAGCGCGCCGGTGGACCGGGCGCGCAGGTCGGCCCGGCTCTCCTCGCGGCCCGAGGGGACGGCCGTGCCCCGCACGCGGACCTGGCGGCCCTGGGAGGGCCAGTAGAAGCCGAGCGCCGCGTGCGGGCACGCGGCGAGCTGGCGCCCCTTCGCGCTGGTGGCGTGCGTGGCGAAGTGCCAGCCGCGCCCGTCCGCGTCGTGGAGCATCAGCGTGCGCACGTCGGGCCGGCCCTCGGTGCCCGCGGTGGCCAGGGTCATGGTGTGCGGTTCGGTCTGCCCGGCCGCCACCGCCTCGGCGAACCAGGCGTGGAAGAGGGGGAGGGGGGCCGCGGGTGCGCGGGACGCGTCGAAGGAGGGGAGGGGCACGTCCCAGACGCGCTGCGCGTGGAGGAGGTCGCGGAAGTCCTGCTGTGCATCGCTCATGGGTCCATTCCACAGCGTCGCGGCGGTCCGCGTCCGCGCGGAGACGCCGACGGCGGACCACAGGGTGTGTGGTCCGCCGTCGGCGCGACAGGACGTGGGGAGCCGCGGGAGGTGCGCGGCGCCCGGCGGGTGCGAGGGGGAGTGTCCTGGCCGGCGCCTACCTGACCGGCTTCTTGCCGGTGATGCCCAGATGGACCAGCAGGGCGAGGTTCGGCCGGAGTTCGGCCTGCTTCACGCCCCAGGTCGTGAAGCCCTTCTGGTGCGAGGCGACCCCCGCGAGCATGACGACCAGGGAGCCGGCCACCGCGGCCGGGCTGACGTCCTTGTCCACCCTGCCCTTGGACTGGAGCTCCTTGACCGCGTCCGTCAGGGAGCTGGTGACCGAGTTCAGCACCTTCATGCGGATCTTGTAGAACCGCTTGTCGCCCTCGGCGGCGCCGAGATCGACGACACGCAGGATCGCGTCATGACGCCGCCAGAAGTCGAGGAATCCCTCGACCAGTTCTTCGGAGGCCTGCCAGCCGGCCTTGCCGACCCAGGAGCGGCCGCCGACCAGTTCGGTCAGTCCGGTGCCTTCCTTGGCCATTTCCTCGGCGAGTTCGAGAACGGCGCCCTCGACATCGGGGAAATACTGGTAGAAAGTCGCGGGTGAAGTCCCCGCCTTCCGGGCCACGTCGATGACTTTGACGTCCCGGTACGGCGAGGAGCTGAGCATCTCGCTGAGGCAGTCGAGCAGCTTCTGCCGCGTCGCCTGGCCTCGCCGACCAGCCACGCGGCCGTCGACGGTGCGTACTTGTCCTGTCATGCCGTCAGCTTACCGAGGGGTGATCCGAGCGCGATCTGGCCGACTGCAAATGGGGAACGTCCCAGTCGGCGCACGGTCTGCCACACGGCGGACGGTGTAATTCGCGGGGGTGCCCGATCCGTTTTCCGCGCGGAATCGGCGTTTATGAATTCCCCTTCCCCGGCGCCCGCGGCGCGCTCCGGTCGGATGGTGTTATCAACAGCCTGTGGATAACTTCGGTGGACAACCTTCGTCCACGCGGGGTGCGGGATCTTCACGATTCGGGCAAAGGTTCTATTCGGCCTCTCGGGGCGCGCCCCGAGGGCTCCGCCGCTACGTTGAGTGTGACGGGCGTCACGGCTGCTGCCGGCGCGGCCGGCGGCGGTCCACAGCGTCACCGCCGAGGCGCACCGGGCCCCGCGGCGGCCCCGCGGCGCGTTCACCGGCCGACTCGCGGCGGCCCCGCGGCGAGCCCACAGCGACGGAAGGACCACGGCCATGGCCGTATTCGCGCAGTCCGCACCGTGCTGGGTGGACGTCCAGCTCGCCGACCTGGAAGCGGGCAAGCGCTTCTACGGAGGGCTCTTCGGCTGGACCTTCCACGCGGGTGACGGCCTGCCCTTCGCCGACGCGTACAGCGACGGCCGGCTGGTCGCCGCGCTCGCCGCCAAACGGGACGGCCGCATGCCCACGACCTGGGGCGTCTACTTCTCCACCGACGACATCCTGGCCACGGTCGCGCTGGTCCGGCGGGCGGGCGGCCGGATGATCACCGATCCGGTGCGGGCCGGCGCCGCCGGGATCCTCGCCCAGGCGGCCGACCCCGGCGGCGCGGTCTTCGGCCTCTGGCAGGCGGGGGAGCGTGCGGGCTTCGAGAAGCGGAACGCGCCGGGCGCCTTCTGCTGGACCGAGGTGCACACCCGGCAGCCGGAGCGCGTGGACGCCTTCTACGAGGAGGTCCTCGGCTTCCAGGGGACGGACGTCGAACCGGCGGCCCCCGGGGCGGCGGAGCCGTTCCGGGTCTGGTCGCCCGCCGGCACCGAGCGGGGCGAGGACACCGCGGTCGGCGGCCGCGCGGTCATCACCGACGCGTTCCCCGAGATGCTGCCCAGCTTCTTCCTCACCTACTTCGCCGTGGCCGACTGCGACCGCGCCGTCGAGACCGCGGCACGCCTCGGTGGCCGGATCACGGCCCCGCCGCTGGACATCCCGTACGGGCGGATGGCGGTGTTGCAGGACGACCAGGGTGCGGCTTTCGCGGTCCTCCAGGCGGCCGGGCCGCCCGCGTAGCCGCCCTGCCGCCGTCGTGCCGCTGTCCTGAAAGGGATGGAGTGCCACACAACACCCCGACTCGCCCCCGGGTTCGCAACCGGGCCCCGGGACAGGAAGAATCAGGGTGCGCACCGCCAAGTGGTGCCCAGTGGTGAGACGCTGCACAGGGCGGGATTTCGCGGGCTTCTGTTCTCTGAGGTCCGTACGGGGAGGTGGCAGGCAAGTGGAGCAGCTGACGCAGCATGACCCGAGGCGGATCGGCCCGTTCGAGGTGCTGGGACGGCTCGGGGCCGGCGGCATGGGGCTGGTCTATCTGGCGAGGTCGGCGTCGGGCCGGCGGGTGGCGATCAAGACGGTCCGTACGGAACTGGCCGAGGACCAGCTGTTCCGGGTCCGGTTCACGCGGGAGGTGGAGGCCGCCCGCGCGGTCAGCGGGTTCTACACCGCCGCCGTGGTCGACGCCGACCCGAGGGCGGCCGTCCCCTGGCTGGCCACCGCCTACGTCCCCGCCCCCTCCCTCGAGGAGATAGTGAGTGAGTGCGGGCCGATGCCGACGCAGGCCGTGCGCTGGCTGGCCGCCGGGATCGCCGAGGCCCTCCAGTCCATCCACGGCGCCGGACTCGTCCACCGCGACCTGAAGCCGTCCAACGTCCTCGTGGTCGAGGACGGACCCCGGGTCATCGACTTCGGCATCGCCTCCGGCGTCTCCAACACCCGGCTGACCATGACGAACGTGGCGGTGGGCACCCCCGCCTACATGTCCCCGGAACAGGCCCGCGACTCGCGCAGCGTGACCGGCGCCAGCGACATCTTCTCGCTGGGATCGACCCTCGTCTTCGCCGCGACCGGGCACGCGCCCTTCCACGGGGCGAACCCCGTCGAGACCGTCTTCATGCTGCTGCGCGAGGGTCCCGACACCGAAGGGCTGCCCGACGACCTGCGTCCGCTCATCGAGTCCTGCATGCAGATGGACCCGACCCGGCGGCCCAGCCCGGCGGACCTCCAGTCCCAGCTGGCCCCGCACCTGTTCGCCTCCGGCTCCGACGACAGCGGTACCGCGTCGGCGTGGCTGCCGAGCGTCGCCACCGCGATGATCGAGCAGCGCCGGGGCGGTGGCCGCACCGTCACCGTCGCGCCCGCGCCCGTGGCCGTTCCGCCGCCCCCGAGGCAGCCCCCGCCGGGTGCCGCTCCCGGCGGGGCCTGGCACGCCGGCGGCGACCTGCGGACCGCGCCCGCCCCGGCGCGGGCGCCCGCCCCCGACGGCGGTCCGGTCCACCTGGCCGGCGCCCGGGTGCCGATCGGGCCGGGGCCGCGCCCCGTGGACGTACGCGGCCCGGCCGCCGCGCACGCCGATCCGGCCACCGGCTGGGTCCGCCCGCCCGGCGGGCACACCCCGGCCGCTCCGGCCGCTCCGGCCGCTCCGGTGCCCGCCCCCGCGCCGCCCACGGACGAGGCGTCCGCCGCGCCCGAGCGGTGGCGGCCCTGGCGCTTCCGCATGTCGAACGACGTGTGGGGCACGCCCGTCGTGGTCGACGACCTGCTGTACGTGACGTCCTTCGAGGTCCACGCCCTGGACGTGGGCAACGGGCGCCGCCAGTTCAAGACCCGTGACGTGGCCTGGTCGATGGCCGTGGACGGCGGCCGCATCCACGCCTCGGACGGCCCGTCCCTGTACGCGCTGGACGCGACGACCGGCGCCGAGCGGTGGCGGCTGCGGAGCGACGCCTGGGTGTACTCCCTCAAGGCCGACCTGGGCACCGTCCTGACCGGGACGCGGGGCGGCGGCGTACAGGCGTGGGACGCGTCCGGCGGCGAGAAGCTGTGGGAGGTCTCGGGCGTCCAGACGGACTTCGAGACGCCGGAGGCGGGCCCCGTCATCCACGACGGCACGGTCTACCTCTGGCAGGACGCCCGGCTGCGGGCCGTCGACGCGCGCACCGGCGCGGAGCGGTGGTCCTACCCCGTCGGCGACGCCGCCTCCTGCGGCGGGGTCCCGGTCCGGGTGACCCCCGCCCCCGACGGCTCCGTGTACGTCGCGGCGGGCACCCGGGTGCTGGCCGTGGACACGGCCTCGGGCCGGGTGCGCTGGCACTTCGAGGCACCGGCCGTCTTCCTCTCCCCGCCCGCGTTCGCGCCGGGGCCCGCGGTCACGGGCGGCGGGGTCTACCTCGCCGACTACCTGGGCACGGTGTACGCGCTGGACGCCGCCTCCGGCAAGGACCGGTGGCGGATCGCGACCGAGGCCCGGCAGTCCGTCGAGCCCGTCCTGGTCACGGCGGGCAACGTGCACGTCGGCAGCGGCAGCGCGCTCTACACCCTGGACGCGGTGACGGGCACGCCCAAGTGGCGTTTCGCGGCGGGCGGCGAGGTCGTCGGCGCGCCGGTGGCGGCCGACGGCCGGGTCCACTTCGGCTCGGCCGACCACGTGCTCTACACCCTGGACGCGGCCGGCGGCCAGCTCCGCTGGAAGCTGGCCACGGGCGGCGAGATCACCGGCTCCCCGGTGGTGCGGGCCGGCGTCGTGTACGCGTGCAGCAAGGACCGCTGCGTGTACGCCCTGGACGCGTCGAAGGGCACCGGGACGGGGAACAGGGCGCGGGCCTGACGCTCAGGGATGGGGCGGGTGGTACCGGCCCGGCTCCTGCGGCCCGTCCTGGCCCGGGTAGGTGTTCCCGTCCTGGACCGGGTACTCGGCGGTGTCCTCGTCGGCCGCTGACGCCCGGTGCCGGCCGGGCCCGGTGTACGGGTCCGCCTCGGGTTCGGGCGCCGGGGACGTCTGCGCGGACGGACCCGGCTCCTGGGTCGGCGGCCAGGTGTCGGGGCGGTCGTCCGGCGGAACGGGGTAGGGCTCGGGGGCGCGGCTCCGGCGTACGCCCCGCCTCCCCGACATCACCAGGGCGCCCAGCAGGAGCAGGACGCCGCCCGCCAGTGCCTGCGCCACGCCCCAGCGCAGCCCGGAGCCGCCACCGGCCGTCAGGCTCCCGGCGGCCTGGCCCTGCCGGACCATCCACAGCACCGTGAAACCGAGGACGACGAGGCCCGCGAGGGCCACCACCCAGCGGGCGCGGAGCACGACGCCCACGATCGTCACCACGGCGGCGAACAGGAACGGCAGCAGGATCGAGCCCATGACGGACGACGCGACGCCGGTGATGCCGCCGAAGAGGTCCTGGATGCGGTAGTCCCGCCCGAGCCGGGCGTCGTACCAGCTGTGGAAGGGGCTCTGCACGGCCGCCGCCGCTCCCACGAGGGCGACGACGGAGCCGAGGACATTGCGGATCATCGACAGCCTCCCGGGCCATGGCGCACGGCTGTGCGCACCGCTCCCCGGACCGACGCTACGCCCGGCCGATCTTCCCTGCCATCGGAGACCGGGACGAGACCGTGACAGGGTCATGACCGCGCTGGGGGTGAGTGGCCGGAATGCTGTGCACCGGGCCGTCGCGCGGACGGGCGGTGGCCGCGGAAGCCGGAAGCAGGGACGACAGCTAGGGGGGCTGCATCGATGGTGCGGCGGCGGATGAGGTTCGGGGCGGTCCTGATCGTGGTGGTGCTCGCGCTCACCGGGTTCTCCACCTCGGGATCGGGCCACGGCGGCAGGAGCGGGAGCGGGAAGAGCCGCAGCGGCGGCTCCGACGGCGGCGGCTGCTCCAACTCCGGCAAGAGCAACGGCGGATACCGCTCCCATGACGACAACACATCGAGCTCGTCGGGTGGTTCCGCGTACGGGTCGCCCACACCCGACGCCACCGCCTCGGAGGCGCCCGAGCTGCGCGTCATCCGCTGCGCCCAGCCGCGCAAGGGCACGCGCAAGGCCAGCAGTTCCTCCTCCATCGAGGTCCGCTCGACCGCCACGGGCACCCATGTGTACGAGATCGACGTGACCTTCGTCGACGCCAAGGGCCTGACGGTCGACACGGGGGAGGCCGACGTCGAGGTCGACGGCGGCGGGTCCGAGACCGTCGCGGTCCGCATGGACAGCCCGCGCCTGCTCCCCGAGGTGAAGCGCTGCCTGGTCACGGCGGAACTGCGCCACTGAGGCGGCGCACACGACGAGGGCCCGAGCCGGTCGGCTCGGGCCCTCGTCGTGTACGCGGACGACGCGACGGCCGCGACGGCTCCCCCTCCGCGCCGCCGCGGCCGTCTCCCCCGTCAGGGCGGTCCTAGCGAGGATCGCCACCGGTCATGTGGCTGTCCAGCGTCGTGACCTCGGGCTCGTCGGTCATGTGGCTGTCCGTCGGCTCGGCCACGGGCTCGCCGGTCATGTGGCTGTCCGTCGGCTTGGTGCCCCCCACGGCGCCGGCCTTCGGGACCACGGGCTTCTTGACATCACTCATGTGAACTCCATCTTCGGTGCATGGACAGGCGGCGAAGCCCGTCCGGCTGTTCCCCCGTGGACTGCCGGACGGGCTGTTCAGAGCCGTTCACCTTAGTGCGCGGTCCCGGCCGCCGGATCGTCTGCCCCCCGACGCGACGTTCCGACGGTCATCAGAGTGCAGGGCCGGGATAAACGAACGATGAACGCGCTGTCAGCGCCCGTTCGCCGCGGGTGCGGGAGACAGCAGGAGGCGTACGGCGTCGGCCTCGGGCGCCTTCAGCTGCTCCAGGGTCGACAGGGCCTCGTGCCAGCACACCTTCGCGCGGTCCACCTGCCCGATCCGTTGCAGGGCCGTGCCCAGCACGGTCAGGACGTTCGCGCGCCGCCACTCGCCGCCGATGTGCAGAAGTACCGCGAGGGCCTGCTCGGAGAGGGCGGCGGCCTCACCGGGACGACGGGCGTCGAGGTGGACCTCGGCCAGGCGGAAGAGCGTCATGCCCTCCCACAGCCTCTGCCGGCTCTCCCGGAACACCGCCAGCGCCTCCTGCAGCCTCTCCTGCGCCTCGTCCTGGCGGCCCGCACGCGCCAGCGCGAGCCCGAGCGCGTACCGGCCGTTGGCCAGCCGCAGCGTGAGACCCAGGCGGTTGTACAGGGCGACGCCCTCGCCGGCCAGTTCCACCGCGCTGTCCGTGTGGCCGATGGCCAGCTGGATCCGCGAGAGGTTGCACAGGGCGCTGGCCTCGCCGGGCCGGTTCCCGTCCTGCCGGAACGCGGCGAGGGTCTGCTGGAGGAGGGGCTCCGCCTCGCCGTGCCTGTTCTGGTACCCGGCGATGATCCCGAGTTCGTTCGGGGCGTTGCAGTCCGTCCACACGTCGTCGATCGCGGGCGCCAGCAGCAGCGCGCGCCGGGCCTCGTCCTCCGCCTGCGCGAACCGCCCCGCGATGCTGTGCACCTGAGCCAGCGTCGTACGCGCCCGCGCCTCCGACCGGGGGTCGCCGGCCGCCACCGCGGCGTCCCGGACCGCGACGGCCGCCGACTCGAACTGACGGGAGTTCGCCCCCGACTCCGCGAGGTCCTTGGCCGCCAGCATGAGGTCCACGCTGTGCCGGATCCGCCCGGGCACCGCGGCCTGCTGCTGCGCGCACGCCAGGAGCGAACCGGCCTCGGTGTAGAGCCAGTCCAGCGCGGCCTTCTGCGCGGCGAACTCCAGACCGGGGTACTCCGTGGCCTCCAGGTGGTCGACGGTCCGGTCGCCCGGCCGCTCCAGCGCGTACACCCCGGCGGCCGTGGCCAGGTAGAAGTCCAGCAGCCGCGACAGCGCCAGATCCCGCTCCACCGGCGGCTGTTCGTCCCGCTCGGCGCACGCACGCGCGTAGAGCCGCACCAGGTCGTGGTAGCGGTAGCGGCCCGGGGCCGCCGACTCCAGCAGGCTCGTGTCGACCAGGGACTCCAGGAGGTCCTCCGCCGTGCGGGGGTCCAGGTCCAGGAGGGCCGCCGCGGCCGCGAGGGAGATGTCCGGGCCGTCCGGCAGGCCCAGCAGGCGGAAGGCGCGGGCCTGGGCGGGTTCCAGCTGGCCGTAGCCGAGCTCGAAGGTGGCCTTCACCGCGAGATCTCCGGCCTGGAGCTCGTCGAGGCGGCGGCGTTCGTCGGCGAGCTTGGCGGCCAGCACCGACACCGTCCAGGTGCGGCGGGCGGCCAGCCGGGAGGCCGCGATGCGGATGGCCAGCGGCAGGAAGCCGCACGCGGCCACCACGTCCAGGGACGCCTCCCGCTCCGAGCGGACGCGCTCCTCGCCGACGATGCGGGTGAAGAGCTGGAGGGCCTCGTCGGGGGACATCACGTCCAGGTCCACCAGGTGCGCCCCGGCCAGGTCCACCATGCGGACCCGGCTGGTGATCAGGGCCGCGCAGCCCTCCGTGCCGGGGAGCAGCGGCCGGATCTGGCCCGCGTCGTGGGCGTTGTCGAGCAGGACCAGGACGCGGCGCCCGTCGAGCGTGGAGCGGTAGAGGGCGGCGCGCTCGTCCAGGGTGTCCGGGATCGCGGACTCGGCGGTGCCCAGGGCGCGCAGGAACGAGCCGAGGACGGTCTCCGGTTCGGCGGCCCGGGCGCCCGCGCCCTGGAGGTCGACGTAGAGCTGGCCGTCCGGGAAGTGCGGACGCGCCTGGTGGGCGACGTGCACGGCGAGGGTCGTCTTGCCGACGCCGCCGATGCCGGCCAGCGCGGACACCGCCATGACGGAGCCCTCGGCGGTCACCACCCGGTCGCTCAGCTCGCGCACGAAGGCCGCACGGCCCGTGAAGTCCGGGACGGTGGCGGGGAGCTGGGCCGGACGGACCGGGACGGCCGCGGGTGCCGGTTCGTCGGCGGGGCGGGCCAGTTCCTCGTCGGCGCGCAGGATCCGCTGCTGGAGCCGGGCCAGTTCGGGGCGGGGGTCGACGCCCAGCTCCTCCGCGAGCAGGCGGCGGGTGTCGGCGTACACGGCGAGGGCCTCCGCCTGCCGGCCGCTGCGGTACAGGGCGATCATCAGCAGCTCGCGGAGCCGCTCGCGCAGCGGCTGCGCGGCGGTGAGCGCGGTCAGTTCGGAGACCGCCTCGGCGTGGCAGCCGACCTCCAGGTCCAGGTCGAGGCGCGTCTCGGTGAGCTGGAGGCGCCATTCCTCCAGGCTGGCGCGCTGGTTCTCGGCGTACGGGCCGGGCAGGGAGGCCAGGGCCTCGCCGTCCCAGAGGCCCAGCAGCTTGTTGATCAGCGTGCGGGCCTGGCAGCGGTCCCCGCCGCCGCGCGCCTTCTCCGCCTCGGCGGCCAGGTCCTGGGCGAGCGTCAGGTCGAGCGCCTCGCGCGGGATCCGGACCGCGTAGCCGCCCGCCTCGCTGACCAGGGTGTCCTGGCCCAGGGTCTTGCGGAGCCTGGAGGCGTACGTCCGTACCGTGGCCAGCGCCTGGGAGGGGGGCTCGTCCCCCCAGAGGGCGTCGATGAGCTCGGCGGCGGTGGCCGTGCGGCCGTCGCGCAGCAACAGGGCGGCGAGCAGGGCGCGTTGCTGAGGGGAGCCGGACTGAAGGGGCTCGCCGCCGCGCCAGAGGCGTACCGGGCCGAGCACGGAGAAGCGCAGTTCGGTGCCTGCCGCCCGTTCCCGCGGAGCGCGTTGCTCCGGAACGCGCACGCCGGGTCCGTTGTCGCGGTCCATGATGCCCCCTGTCCTGCCTGCCCCGCCGGTGCTGCTGATCCCGCTCTGCTTCCTACCGTTGGTGTCGCGGTCAACAGTCTGCCTTGTTATGGGCGGGCTCGTCAGTATCGGGTGACGCTCTGCACAGGCCCTCGACATGAACGGGGGGCGAGGACCCGCCCGAAGGGGCCGCCTCCACCGCCCGGCGCGGCGGGCCGGGACCGCAAAGGCAGGAGCCCCGCTCCTCCGCCGAAGCGGGGGAGCGGGGCTCCTTGGGTACTGCTCACTCGGCCGCGATCGGCCGACCCGGGCAACTAGGCCGGGGTGACGTTCTCAGCCTGCGGACCCTTGGGTCCCTGAGTGACGTCGAAGTTCACGACCTGGTTCTCCTCGAGGGAGCGGAACCCGGACGCGTTGATCGCGGAGTAGTGGACGAAGACATCCGGGCCGCCGCCGTCCTGGGCGATGAAGCCGAAGCCCTTTTCAGCGTTGAACCACTTGACGGTTCCGGTAGCCATAAGCCCTCCTTGGGCCAAAGGGTTGCCCTGCTCCAGAACCTGCAAACAAGTCTGAAAACTACAAAAGCCTGCGGGTTACATGCTCCGCAGGCTCTGTACTGCAAGGGAAACCAAACTGCAACTTGCGGCGAGCCTAGCACGCACTCTGTGGGGAGCGGTAGAGGGAAAGATCACTTCACCCGGATGTTTGATTGGGCCGCCGGAGAGCTGACGTACAAGGCCTCCGCGGGGCGGTGCGGGAGACCCGATGATGCCGCCCGGCGGGGACAGGTCTAGCCTCGCGATGTGGACAATTCAACCGTCTCTCCCGTAGAAGGCGACGACCGTCGCAGCAGGCCGCGCGTCGGCCACATCCAGTTCCTGAACTGCCTCCCCCTCTACTGGGGCCTGGCGCGGACCGGAACCCTGCTCGACCTGGAGCTCTCGAAGGACACCCCGGAAAGACTCAGTGAGCAGCTGGTCAGGGGTGACCTCGACATCGGTCCCGTCACCCTGGTCGAGTACCTGCGCAACGCCGGTGAACTGGTCGCCCTCCCCGACATCGCCGTCGGCTGCGACGGCCCCGTCATGTCGTGCGTGATCGTGTCCCAGCTCCCCCTGGAGCAGCTGGACGGGGCCCGGGTGGCCCTCGGCTCGACCTCGCGCACCTCCGTACGGCTGGCCCAGCTGCTGCTCGCCGAGCGGTACGGCGTCGCACCCGACTACTACACCTGCCCGCCGGACCTCGGCCTGATGATGCAGGAGGCCGACGCGGCCGTCCTCATCGGTGACGCGGCGCTGCGGGCGAACCTGCACGACGCCCCCAGGCTCGGGCTGCAGGTCCACGACCTGGGCGCGATGTGGAAGGAGTGGACGGGGCTGCCGTTCGTCTTCGCGGTCTGGGCGGTGCGCAAGGACTACCTGGCCTCGCACCCCGAGTACGTGGAGAAGGTGCACGAGGCGTTCCTGGCCTCCCGCGACCTCTCGCTGGAGGAGGTCACCAAGGTGGCCGAGCAGGCCGCGCGCTGGGAGAGCTTCGACGCCGAGGTGCTGGAGCGCTACTTCACCACCCTGGACTTCCGCTTCGGCCCGGACCAGCTGGCGGGCGTGCGCGAGTTCGCCCGGCGGACCGGTCCGAGCACCGGGTTCCCGGCGGACGTGGAGGTCGAGCTGTTCGGCCGCTGAGGGCGCGGGCGCCCGGGGGCGGCGTACGCGAATGGGTGCGGGGGAGAAGGTGAATCCCGTACCTTCCCGGGCCTTCCTTCCCCGCACCGCGCTTTCCCCCTGATGCGTGACTCCGGCATTCCGTTCCCTTGAAAGGGCGCGAATGTCGGAGTTCTGTCATGAGGCCCCTCTCCGGGGGTGCGCGGGGGAATAGCGGATGACTCCCGGAACGCCTTCCGGTTTCCCTCCCGTGAACCCCTGCGGTGCGGACGAACGGCGTATTCGCGCCTTTCCGCGTGGCAAAATCCCTGCTTCGTGCCCATAGGGGCGAAATCGGCGCACGGGGTCTCCGTGACCGTGCGACGCGGGCCGCCTAGGCTGCCGTCCGAGTCCCGGGGTCCACAGGGGGAGACCGTATGCAGCCGCTGGAAGCCGGCGAACCGCACACCATCGGCGCCTACCGGCTGCTCGGCAGACTCGGCGCCGGCGGTATGGGCCGGGTCTACCTGGGGCGCAGCGCGGGCGGACGCACCGTCGCGGTCAAGGTCGTGCACCCCCACTTCGCCCAGGACGAGCAGTTCCGCGCGCGGTTCCGGCGCGAGGTGGAGGCCGCGCGGCGCCTCGGCGCGCAGTGGACGGCACCGGTCCTGGACGCCGACCCCGACGCGGCCGTGCCGTGGGTGGCGACCGGTTACGTCGCGGGTCCGCCGCTCTCCGACGCCGTGGTCCGCCACGGCCCGCTGCCCGAGTACGCGGTGCGGACCCTGGGGGCCGGACTCGGGGAGGCGCTCGACGCCGTGCACGCGCACGGCCTCATCCACCGGGACGTGAAGCCGTCCAACGTCCTGCTCGCGCTCGACGGCCCCCGGCTGATCGACTTCGGCATCGCCCGCGCCCTCGGCGCCACCGTGTCCCTCACCTCCACCGGCGTCTCCGTCGGCTCGCCCGGCTACATGGCGCCGGAACAGATCCGCGGCCTGGAGATCTCCGGCGCTGCCGACGTCTTCTCCTTCGGGGCCGTCCTCGCCTACGCGGCGACCGGCACCGCGCCCTTCCCCGGCGACTCCTCCGCCGTACTCCTCTACAAGGTGGTCCACGAGGAACCCGAACTCGGCGACCTGGAGGGCGAACTGCGCGAGCTGGTGGCCGGCTGCCTCGCCAAGGACCCCGCCGACCGGCCCGCCCCCGCCGAGCTCGCCCGCAGGCTGGCGCCCGGCGGTGCCGCGTCGCTGGTGGCGCCCGGCTGGCTGCCGGGCCCGCTGGTGCGCGAGGTCAGCAGGTCCGCGGTGGCCCTGCTGGACCTGGAGCCGCAGGACGCCCCGGTGCAGACCGGGCCGGTGCCGTTCAGCAACGCGTCGCTGGGGAGCGCGGCGCCCGGCGCCTTCGGCCCGCCCCCGCTCCCGCCAGGGCCCCCGACGGCAGCTCCCGCGGGGGAGCCCGGAGCGGGCTCCCGCGTCGCGCTCACCCTGGACACCGGCCCCCGGCCCGGCGCGCGCCGGGGGCGGCGGGTCAGCTGCACGGTCGCGCTGGCCGTCGCGGGCGCGCTCGCCGCGGTGACCGTCGGCGTCGCGATGATGGGGGACCTGTTCCCCGGCGGCGGCGGGAGCGGCGGCTCCGTCGGCGACGCCGCGCAGACCCCGCCCGACACCGCCTCCCAGGCCCCGTCGGACGCCTCCTCGGCGTCCGGCGGGGTGAGCGAGCTGCCCGAGGCGTTCGCCGGCACCTGGAAGGGCGCCGCGACCGAACGCAGCGGCGCGCCGCACGGCACCGTCACCGCCGTCTTCGTCGAAGGGGAGAAGGGCGAGGAGGTGGTCCGGCTGTCGTACCGGTTCGACGCGCTCGGGACGACCGTCGTCTGCAAGGGCGTCGGCACCCTCGTCTCCGGTACGGCCACCGAGCTGAGGATCCGCGAGCGGGCCGACCCGGACGCCCGTACCGGCACGCTGTGCACCGGCGGTGAGGCCGACCTGGTCTTCACCCTCACCCCCGGCGGCACCCTGCGCTACGAGTCCCACGAGGAGGCCGCGGGCACGCCCAAGGGCACGCTCACCCGGTCCGACGGCTGACCCCGGCAGGGGCTGGCGTAGGCTGGATCGGTCCGTGGAACAGCAGAAGAACCGCCGAAAGGTGACAGCCCGGTGACCGAGAAGGCCGACCTTCAGCCCGTCCTCGACCGCGCCGCCGAAGGCGGGCGGATCACTCCGGAGGAGGCGCTCGACCTCTACCGGTCGGCACCGCTGCACGCGCTGGGAGCCGCCGCCGACGCGGTGCGCCGCCGCCGCTACGCCGGTACGGAGCACATCGCGACGTACATCATCGAGCGCAACATCAACTACACCAACGTCTGCGTCACGGCCTGCAAGTTCTGCGCGTTCTACGCCCCGCCCAAGGACACCGCCAAGGGCTGGTCCCGCGACCTCGACGACATCCTGCGCCGCTGCGCGGAGACCGTCGAGCTGGGCGGCACCCAGATCATGTTCCAGGGCGGCCACCACCCGGACTACGGTGTCGAGTACTACGAGGAGCACTTCTCCGCGATCAAGAAGGCGTTCCCGCAGCTGGTCATCCACTCGCTGGGCGCCTCCGAGATCGAGCACATGGCCCGGATCTCCGACGTCTCCGCGGAGGAGGCCATCCGCCGGATCCACGCCGCCGGCCTCGACTCCTTCGCCGGCGCCGGCGCCGAACTCCTGCCCGCCCGGCCGCGTACGGCCATCGCCCCGCTCAAGGAGTCCGGCGAGCGCTGGCTGGAGATCATGGAGATCGCCCACGGCCTGGGGGTCGAGTCCACCTCCACCATGCTGATGGGCACCGGCGAGACGAACGCCGAACGCATCGAGCACCTGCGGATGATCCGCGACGTCCAGGACCGCACCGGCGGCTTCCGCGCGTTCATCCCGTACACCTACCAGCCGGAGAACAACAAGCTGAAGGGGCGGACGCAGGCCACGCTCTTCGAGTACCTGCGCATGATCGCCATCGCCCGGCTCTTCCTCGACAACGTCGCCCACATCCAGGGCTCCTGGCTGACCACCGGCAAGGAGGTCGGCCAGCTCTCCCTGCACTACGGCGCCGACGACCTCGGCTCGATCATGCTGGAGGAGAACGTCGTCTCGTCGGCCGGCGCCAGGCACCGCTCGAACCGGCTCGAGATCATCGACCTGATCCGCAAGGCGGGCCGCGTCCCCGCCCAGCGCGCCACGACCTACGAGCACCTGGTCGTCCACGACGACCCGGCGAACGACCCGGTCGACGAGCGTGTCGTCTCGCACATCTCCTCCACGGCGATCGCGGGCGGCACGGCACACCCCGAGCTCAAGCTCCTCGACGCCAACTGAGGCACCGGTGCTGACCGTTCACGCCGCGCCGCTGGTCCTCCCGGCCGGCGCGGCGCCCGTGGACGGGGGCGCGGTCGCGGTGGACGGCGACCGCGTGGTGGCCCTCGGCCCCTACGACGAGGTGGCCGGCGCGTTCCCGGACGCCCGGGTCCGGCGGTGGCCGGGCGTCCTCACCCCGGGGCTCTACCAGCCGGACGCCGTCGCGCTGCTGACCCGCTGCTACCACCCCGACCCGCGCGAGGCGGACGAGCTCGGCGAACAGCCCCTGACCGGACCGGATTTCGAGCGGCTGGCCGCCCGGATGGACGAGCCCCGCCGGGCCGGCAGCGTACGCCGGGGACTCCAGCGGATGCTGCGCCACGGCACCACCCACCTCGCGGGCGGGTTCGCCGAACCGGCCGTACGCACCGCCGTGGCCCGCGCGGGCCTGACGGTCCTCCCGCCCGCCGGGGCCCCGTCCGGCGGGGCCGGCCTGGACCCCCTCACCCGGGGGCGGGACCTGGCGGGGTCCGCGCACGGCCCGCTCACCGTCGGCGGCCGTGCCGACCTGGCGGTCTTCGACGTGCCGGACGAGGCGGGGCTGTGCGCGGCGGGCGCCGTCACCTGCGTGGCCACCGTCCTCGGCGGGCGGCTGGTGTACCGGCGGCGCTGAGAGCGCCTCCAGGCGGCCCGGGACACGGACGCGGCCGGCCGCCCCGCACCGCTACGGCACGGAGGGCCCGCCCAGGTAGTGCCCGTTGCCGTCGTACGGCCAGGCGTTGGACCTGCACCCCTTCAGCCCCTTGATCTGCTGCATCATCGCGGGCGCAGGCCTGCCCTCACCGGGGCAGGTCTCGTGGCCGTGGCCCAGCCAGTGGCCCACCTCGTGGTTGATGATCAGGGCCCGGTACTCGGACGCGGGGCCGTCGAACGTCGGTGAACCCAGCTGCCAGCGGGCCAGGTTGACCATCACGTTCTTCCCGCCCCGGCAGTTGACCTCGCCCCCGGTGTCCAGGCCGTACCGCCCGCAGAGCCGGTCGGTGGTCTTCGGCGTCCCTATCCGGATCACCAGCCCGGCCGATCCGTCGTCGACCTGCCGGAAGGCGCGTTTCCCTCCCTCGCCCCACCCCCGGGGGTCGGCGAGTATCCTCGCGATCTCCTCGGCGGCGCCGTCCGCGTCCACGCCGATGCCGTCCTCCACCTCGACGCGGTAGCGGCTGCCGCCGCCCCCGGACGGGACGCCCGCCCGTGCCACGGTGAACGTGCCGGGGCCCGACTGCGGCACGGATCCCGGATCCACGGGCTCCCCGGCGCCCGGCGAGCGGTCCGGGGGCGCGGCTGCCTCCGGGGTCGCCGACGCCCCGGACGGGGGCGCGGCCGCGGGGGGCCGGGACGGATCCTGGCCGGCCGCGACGGCGGCGCCGTCGTCGTGCCACGGCGGGGAGACGTAGAGGAACGCCGCGGCGGCAGCGGCGGCCAGCACCACCGCCGTGAGGCGCGCCCGCCGTCGCCGCACGGCTCCGCGGCGGTTCATGGGCCGGGGCCGGGGCCGGGCGGACGCGGGCCGCACCCCCGGCCGGGGTGCCCCGGCCCCCCGCCCTCGGCCGGCGGTTCCGCGTATTCGCTGCGTGTCGTCACTGCGCATGTTCTGGTGTGTATCCGTGCTCTCGGTATGGCCGTGCGGGACCGATGGACCATCCGTCCCGCACGCTGACCTGCTCGTCGGGCACCGGGTGCCCGTCCGTGTCCGTACGACCTCCGGCGGTCCGTCCTCCCGCGCGCCCTCCGGGAGCCGCCGGGTGGTCACCGGTCACGGAAACCCCTCTCCCCTCGCCTCCTGAGACGTCGTCCGGGGCGGTGCTGTTCCCGAAAACGGCGGTGATCGGCCGACAGGCACGAATCCGGTGCCCCGCTCCCGCGCCCCGGGGCCGGGCACGCGGGGCGCCCGTACCCCCGTACGGGCGCCGCGGGGCCGGTGGGCCGGAGCCGTTCCACGCCGCCGCGAGCGGGCGGGGGCGGGGCTGCTTGAATGGGAGGGTGACCCGAGCATCCCTGGACAAGCAGCCGCACGAAGTCGCCTCGATGTTCGACGACGTGGCGGCGAACTACGACCTCACCAACGACGTCCTGTCGCTCGGCCAGGCGCGGCTCTGGCGCCGGGAGGTCGCCCGGGCCGTCGACGCCCGCCCGGCCCAGAAGATCCTCGACCTGGCGGCCGGCACGGCCACGTCCTCGCAGCCGTTCGCCCGGGCCGGCGCCTACGTGGTGCCCTGCGACTTCTCGATCGGGATGCTCAGGGTGGGCAAGCGGCGCCACCCGTGGATGCCGTTCACCGCGGGCGACGGCATGAAGCTCCCGTTCAAGGACGAGACCTTCGACGCCGTCACGATCTCCTTCGGGCTGCGCAACATCCAGGACACCGGCGCCGCGCTGAGCGAGCTGTACCGGGTCACCAGGCGCGGTGGCCGGGTGGTGATCTGCGAGTTCTCCCAGCCGACGTGGACCCCCTTCCGGACCGTCTACACCGAGTACCTGATGCGCGCGCTGCCCCCGGTGGCGCGGGCGGTGTCGTCCAACCCGGACGCCTACGTCTACCTCGCCGAGTCGATCCGCGCCTGGCCCGACCAGGCCGGCCTCGCCACGCTGTTGCAGGAGGCCGGCTGGTCGGACGTGGCCTGGCGCAATCTCACCGGCGGAGTGGTGGCGCTCCACCGGGGCGTGCGCGCCTGAGCCCACGGGGCTCCGCGCGTCCCGTCACGCGACCGGGCGCGGGGCCCCGGCACCCGGTGCGCTGCCTCACAGCTCCAGCCGGAAGCAGTACGCCTCCTGCTGTGTCACCTGGGTGGTGTACGTCTCGGCGTGCCGCATGCCGAGACGTTCGGCCACGGCCACCGAGCGGGCGTTGCGCGAGTTGATCATCGCCACGACCTCCCGCACCCCGAGGGCCCGTATCCGCTCCAGCGTGGTGCGCGCGGCGGCGGTCGCGTACCCGTGGCCCCAGGAGGCCCGGCCCAGCCGCCAGCCGATCTCGACCTCGCCCACCGGGCCGAAGGACGCGTGCGGCCAGGGCTGGGCGCCCGTGAAGCCGAGCACCGCGCCGGAGTCGTCCAGCACCGTCCACAGGCAGTGGCCGAGCTCCGCGTCGTGCCGGCGCTGGCGGGCGGTCAACTCCTCGTACACGGAGTACTCCGCCGGACGTCCGCCGTGGAACTCCATCACCTCCGGATCGTCGAACACCCGGTACCAGGCCAGGGCGTCCTCGTCGGTGGGGACGCGCAGATGTACGGACGGGGTCGAATCAGGCACGTTCGGCATCGGGGAGCCCTTCGGGAGGTTGATCAGCAGGCACCCATAGACTGCACGCGACATGTGCCGCGCGGCACGCGAATTCGAGTCTTCGGGAGATCCGACCGTGACCGAGCCCCTCTCCGAACACAGCGCGGACGTGATCGTCGTCGGAGCGGGCCCAGCCGGCTCCACGACCGCGTACTACCTCGCGAAGGCCGGACTCGACGTCCTCCTCCTGGAGAAGACGGCCTTCCCGCGGGAGAAGGTCTGCGGCGACGGTCTCACCCCGCGCGCCACCAAGCAGCTCGTCTCCATGGGCATCGACATCTCCGAAGAGGCCGGCTGGCTGCGCAACAAGGGCCTGCGCATCATCGGCGGCGGCGTCCGCCTCCAGCTCGACTGGCCGGACCTCGCCTCCTACCCGGACTACGGTCTGGTCCGCAAGCGCGACGACTTCGACGAGCAGCTGGCCCGCCAGGCCCAGAAGGCGGGCGCCCGGCTGTACGAGCGCTGCAACGTCGGCGAGCCCGTCAAGGACGAGCGCACCGGCCGCATCACGGGCGTCCACGCCAAGCTCGGCGAGGAGAAGACCCCGGTCACCTTCCACGCCCCGCTCGTCGTCGCCGCCGACGGCAACTCGACCCGGCTCTCGCTCAACATGGGCCTGCACCGCCGCGAGGACCGGCCGATGGGCGTCGCGGTCCGTACGTACTTCACCTCGCCCCGCCACGACGACGACTACCTGGAGTCCTGGCTGGAGCTGTGGGACCGGCGCGGCGCCGAGGACCGCCTGCTGCCCGGCTACGGCTGGATCTTCGGCATGGGCGACGGCACGTCCAACGTCGGCCTCGGCATCCTCAACTCGTCGTCCGCCTTCAAGGAGCTCGACTGGCGCGAGGTCCTCAAGGCCTGGTGCGCGTCCATGCCGGAGGACTGGGGCTACACCCCGGAGAACATGACGATGCCGATCCGCGGCGCCGCGCTCCCGATGGCCTTCAACCGCCAGCCGCACTACACCAAGGGCCTGCTGCTCGTCGGTGACGCGGGCGGGCTCGTCAACCCGTTCAACGGCGAAGGCATCGCGTACGCCATGGAGTCGGGCCAGATCGCGGCGGACGTCATCGTCCAGGCCCACGCCCGCGCCACCCCGGCCCAGCGGGAGCTGGCGCTCCAGCACTACCCGAAGATCCTCAAGGACACCTACGGCGGCTACTACACGCTGGGCCGCGCCTTCGTGAAGATGATCGGGAACCCGAAGGTCATGAAGGTCGCCACCCAGCGCGGTCTGACGCACCCCGTCCTGATGAAGTTCACGCTGAAGATGCTGGCCAACCTCACCGACCCGACCGGCGGCGACGCCATGGACCGCATCATCAACGGCCTCTCGAAGGTCGCCCCCAAGGCCTGAGCGGGCGGGCCCGGGGACGACCCGGGCCCCCCGGCCGAGGCGGTGCCCCCTGCGATAGGTTCGGGCCATGGGGGCTACACGCGCATGGACCGCCACCGGCTGCCGGAGGCTCGGCACGGCCGGATCGGCCGGGGTCGCGCTGGGCGGCTGGGCCGTCGGCACGCTGCCGGCCCACGACCCGTGGGGTCTGTGGGTCCCGCACGGCACCGCCGTGAGCGCCGTGGGCCACGCACTGGCCTACGGCGGACTGACGGTGCTCGTCGTCGCCTGGTGGCTGTACGGCAGGACGGGCGCCTCCGTACGGGACACCCTCGTCACCCTCGCGTGGTGGACCGCCCCGATGGTCCTCGCGCCCCCGCTCCACAGCGCCGACGTCTACAGCTACATCGCGCAGGGCGCCATGGTCCTCGAAGGACACGACGTCTACAGCGCGGGACCGTCCGTCCTCGACCCCGGCGGGCCGGGCGGCGACGCGGCGGCGAGCGTCGGCGGGCACTGGACCGACACCCCCGCCCCGTACGGGCCGTTCTTCCTCGTGCTCGCGCGTGGGGTCGCCTGGGCGACCGGCGGCACGATCGTGCCCGCCGTGCTGGGGATGCGCCTGATCGCCCTCGCCGCCCTGGTGCTGATCGTGTGGGCGCTGCGCGGCCTGGCCCGGGAGCACGGCCGCAGCGAGAGCGCCGCCCTCCGGCTCGGCGCGCTGAATCCGCTGCTGCTCGTCCACGTGGTGGGCGGCGTCCACAACGACGGACTGATGACCGGCCTCATGCTGGCCGGTGTGCTGCTCGCGCTGCGCGGCAGGTGGGTCACCGGGTCGGCGGTCGTCGGGCTCGCCGTGATGGTGAAGTCACCTGCCGCGGTGGCGCTGCTGTTCATCGGCGTCCTCGTGGGCCGGGCCGCGGACGGCCCGGCCGTACGGCGGGTGGCGAAGGGTCTGCTGGCGCCCGGACTGGTCGCGGGGGCGGTCGCCGCCGGCGCGACGCTCCTGGCGGGCACCGGCTTCGGCTGGCTCGGGACCCAGGGCGTCGCGGGGCGCATCCACACCGCGCTGTCCCTCAGCAGCGACCTCGGTCTGGGCCTCGGCCACCTCCTGCGGCTGCTGGCCGGCACGGATCCGGATCCGGTCAAGGCCGCCGTGCAGAACCTGGGCCTGCTGGTCGCCCTCGTCCTGATCGCGCGCCTCGCCTGGCACGCCACGACCGGCCGTACGGAACCCGTGCGCGCCCTGGGCCTCGCCCTGCTGGCCCTGGTCGCGCTCTCGCCGATGGTGCAGCCGTGGTACCTGCTGTGGGCGACGGCGGTGCTCGCCGCCACCGCGAGCGGCGGCCGGGCCGTGGGCGCGGTGACGGTGCTCTCGGCGGCGCTCGTGTACGAGACGCAGCCCTCGGGTTCGACCCCGCCCTACGGCTTCGTGCTCGCGGCCCTCGCGTGCGCGGCGGGCGTGCTCCTGCTGCGCCGGGAGGCCCGGGAGCGGGAACAGGTGCCGCAGCAGCGCGGCCCGGCGGACGCGGCCGTGGAAGCGGGGACGCCCACCGCACGATGACGGGCCGTCACTCCGGAGGGTGGAGTGACGGCCCGCTGCCGTGCTCGGGTGTGCGGGGTCCGCGGACCGGGGGGCCGGCGGAGCTTGTGAATCAGAGAACGCGGACGGCGCCCGACGGCGGGTCGTAGTCCAGGGACTTCTGCACGACGCCGGTGCTGGAGTTCTGCGCGCCGACGAACTGGCCGCCGCCCACGTAGATGCCGACGTGGTACGCGCTGCCCGCACCGCCCCAGTACAGGATGTCGCCGGGCTGGAGGTTGTCGAGCGAGACCTGGGTCCCGGCCGTCGACTGGCTCTGCGAGACGCGCGGAAGGTCGACGCCCACCGTGCGGAAGGCGGCCTGGACCAGGCCCGAGCAGTCCCACGAGTTCGGGCCGGTGCCGCCCGAGACGTACGCGTCGCCGACCTGGGCCTGCGCGAACGCGACGACGGACGCGGCGGAGCCGGTGGCGCTCGACGACGTCGAGGTGGCGGACGCGGTGGAGGACGAGGAGCCGGAGGAGCCCGAGGACGCGCTGAGCGTGGTGCGCTCGGCGGTGCGGGAGGCGCGCTCGGCGGCCTCCGCCTTCGCCTTGGCGGCGGCTTCGGCCTTCTTCTCGGCCTCGGCCTTGCGGACCGCCTCGGCCTTGGCCTTCTTGGCGGTCTTGGCGGCGGTGGTGGCCGCGGCGTCCTCCTGCGCCCGCGTCGAGAGGTCGAGGGCGACCGCCTGGGTCGCCTCGGCGGAGGCGGCGACGGACGTGGAGAGGCCGGCCGTGATGGTGGGCATCTCGATGGTCCGGGTCACCGGCTCGGCCTGGGCCGGGCCGGCGGCACCCGCGACCGCGATGGTGCTGAGGACGCCACCGGCAACTCCTGCCCGCAGCGCCGTCTTCGAGGCACTCTGGCGGGGCTTCCGGTGGCTGGGTATGTGAGCGGTGTGGGACATGGGTACTAGCGCTATCAGGGCTGTAGGGGTCCCATCAAGAAACGTGTGTTGCGACACAGTTACGTTCGGAATCTGTGAATCCGCTTATCTCGGGCCTTTATTGACGCCTTAGCGGTCAAAACGGGCACCTCTCCGCACGGCTGTGATCACGGCGTTCGTTCAATAGGTCCGAATTGCCCGTCACTTACCATCCGTTCACACGGTTGGCCAAGCCCGCTTCTCCTGGAGCGCGGGTGAGGTGGTGCAGGTCACAGCATGATGCTCCGGTGAGAGGCAACCACGCGGACGTGCGCCGCGTGCGGGGCGAGGCCGGCCGCCCTCCGCCGACGACCTGACCCATTGGGGCGTCATGTCCGTTTCCGTGGCCGCCCGTCGGTGGGCCGGCGCCCGGCCGTGTCGGCGCCCGGCCGTGCCGGCGCCGCGTCCGGGTGGAGCGGTCCGGGCGGCACCCTCCCGTCCGCCCGGACGCGGCCGCGCACCGGACCTCCCCGCCGTCCGCCCGGAAGATCGTGAATCCGTGCGCAATGTCCACATCGGTACCGGAGGACCCCCGTCCGAGTGGCCCCCGACTGCGGCCGATCGCTATATCACCCCTAGGGTGTCCATCGCCAATTTGCTTGTACAGGCTGTCTATTGATAGTGCCAGGCGCCTTTGACCAGCGGTAACGCCGCAAGATGTCACGTCTCGTAACCGCGCGGCCGCTTCGCGTGTGAAGATCACCGCTCATCCGACTTCATGATCGTTCGTCAGGTGGTGGAGATCACAAAGACGTTGCTGTACCCCGTGTCGCAGATCACAGGACGGCAGGCATAGGATGCGGGGCAGTCGGGCTTGTGAACTGCCTCACATGTGCACGATCTTGATGAGGTGGCGAGCCGGTCGCCCGATGCGGTCCAACGGTCAAGGACGACTGGAAGGAGCGAGGAGCGTGAATGCCTACGCGCCCATCCTCGTGCTCGGCGCCCTCGGGGCAGGGTTTGCGATCTTCTCCGTGGTCATGGCCACGCTTATCGGCCCCAAGCGGTACAACCGGGCAAAGCTCGAAGCGTACGAGTGCGGTATCGAACCCACACCCACGCCGGCCGGAGGCGGCCGCTTCCCCATCAAGTACTACCTGACGGCGATGCTGTTCATCGTCTTCGACATCGAGATCGTCTTCCTCTATCCCTGGGCGGTCACCTTCGACGCCCTGGGGATCTTCGGGCTCGTGGAGATGCTGCTCTTCGTGCTCACCGTCTTCGTCGCCTACGCGTATGTGTGGCGCCGGGGCGGCCTGGAATGGGACTGAGGGGCTGAGGGGCACACCATGGGACTCGAAGAGAAGCTGCCGAGCGGCTTCGTACTGACCACTGTCGAACAGGCCGCGGGCTGGGTGCGGAAGTCCTCCGTCTTCCCCGCCACCTTCGGCCTCGCCTGCTGCGCCATCGAGATGATGACGACCGGCGCCGGGCGGTACGACCTGGCCCGTTTCGGGATGGAGGTCTTCCGCGGATCGCCGCGGCAGGCGGACCTGATGATCGTCGCGGGACGGGTGAGCCAGAAGATGGCGCCCGTCCTGCGGCAGGTCTACGACCAGATGCCCAGCCCCAAGTGGGTGATCTCCATGGGGGTTTGCGCGTCATCGGGTGGAATGTTCAATAATTACGCCATTGTTCAGGGTGTTGATCATATTGTCCCGGTCGACATCTATCTTCCGGGATGCCCGCCGCGTCCCGAGATGCTGATCGACGCCATCCTCAAGCTCCACCAGAAGATCCAGGGCTCCAAGCTCGGGGTCAACGCGGAGGAGGCCGCCCGCGAGGCGGAGGAGGCTGCGCTCAAGGCACTCCCCCTGATCGAGATGAAGGGGCTGCTCCGGTGAGCGACGAGAAGAACGGCAACGGCGAGCAGAACGGCTCGGCGGTACCCGGCCCGCGCGACGACACCGGTGAGGTCATCGGCGTACGCAAGGGGATGTTCGGCGCGAACAACGGCGGCGACACCTCCGGCTACGGCGGACTCGTCCGCACCGTGTCCCTCCCGGGCGCGGCCTCGCGCCCCTACGGCGGCTGGTTCGACGAGGTGGCCGACGAGCTGGAGGGGGCCCTGGAGGAGCAGGACCTGGCCCCCGCCGGCGCCATCGAGAAGACGGTCGTCGACCGGGGCGAACTCACCTTCCACATCGCCCGCGAGCACCTGGTCCAGGTCGCCCGCACCCTGCGCGACGACCCCGCCCTGCGCTTCGAGCTCTGCACGGGCGTCAACGGGGTCCACTACCTGGGCGACGAGGGGCGCGAGCTGCACGCGGTCTACCACCTGCGCTCGCTCACCCACGGCAGGCTGATCCGCCTGGAGGTGTCCGTCCCGGACAGCGACCCGCACATCCCGTCCCTCGTCGCGGTCTACCCGGCCAACGACTGGCACGAGCGTGAGACCTACGACTTCTTCGGGCTGGTCTTCGACGGGCACCCCGCCCTGACCCGGATCATGATGCCGGACGACTGGCAGGGCTTCCCGCAGCGCAAGGACTACCCGCTCGGCGGCATCGCCGTCGAGTACAAGGGCGCCCAGATCCCGGCTCCGGACCAGCGGAGGTCGTACAGCTGATGACTACTCCCCACGCAACGCCCAGGGCCACGACCGAGGGGACTGTGTACACAGTCACCGGCGGCGACTGGGACGAGGTCGTCGAGTCCGCCGCCAAGGCGGACGACGAACGCATCATCGTGAACATGGGCCCCCAGCACCCCTCCACGCACGGCGTGCTGCGGCTCATCCTGGAGATCGACGGCGAGACCGTCACCGAGGCCCGCTGCGGCATCGGCTACCTCCACACCGGCATCGAGAAGAACCTCGAATTCCGGAACTGGACCCAGGGCACCACCTTCGTGACCCGCATGGACTACCTGACCCCGTTCTTCAACGAGGCGGCGTACTGCCTCGGGGTCGAGAAGCTCCTCGGCATCGAGGACCAGATCCCCGACCGGGCCACCGTCCTGCGCGTGCTCCTGATGGAGCTCAACCGGATCTCCTCGCACCTGGTGTGCATCGCCACCGGCGGCATGGAGCTCGGCGCCACGACGATCATGATCTACGGGTTCCGCGACCGTGAACTCGTCCTCGACCTCTTCGAGCTGATCACCGGCCTCCGGATGAACCACGCGTTCATCCGGCCCGGCGGCCTCGCCCAGGACCTTCCCATGGGCGCGATCGACCGGCTCCGCGAGTTCGTGAAGACCATGAAGAAGAACCTGCCGGAGTACGACAAGCTCGCCACCGGCAACCCCATCTTCAAGGCCCGCATGCAGGACGTCGGATACCTCGACCTGACCGGCTGCATGGCGCTCGGCGCCACCGGCCCGATCCTCAGGTCCGCCGGCCTCCCGCACGACCTGCGCAAGACCGACCCGTACTGCGGCTACGAGACCTACGACTTCGAGGTGCCCACCGCGGACACCTGCGACGCCTACGGACGCTTCCTCATCCGGCTGGAGGAGATGCGCCAGTCGCTCAGGATCGTCGAGCAGTGCCTGGAACGGCTGGAGCCGGGCCCGGTCATGGTCGCCGACAAGAAGATCGCCTGGCCCGCGCAGCTCGCGCTGGGACCCGACGGGCTCGGCAACTCGCTCGACCACATCAAGAAGATCATGGGCACCTCCATGGAGGCCCTGATCCACCACTTCAAGCTGGTGACCGAGGGCTTCCGGGTCCCGGCCGGGCAGGCGTACACCGCCCTGGAGTCCCCCAAGGGCGAACTCGGCGTGCACGTCGTCTCGGACGGCGGCACGCGCCCCTTCCGGGTCCACTTCCGCGACCCGTCCTTCACCAACCTCCAGGCCATGGCGGCGATGTGCGAGGGCGGCCAGGTCGCCGACGTCATCGTCGCCGTCGCGTCCATCGACCCCGTGATGGGAGGCGTCGACCGGTGACCGCGTCCAACCGAGAAGTCAGCCTGGGGATGCCGCAGCTCCCCGCCCCCGCCTACCCGGCCGAGGTGCTCGCCAAGCTGGAGGCCGAGGCGAAGGAGGTGATCGCCCGCTACCCCGGCAGCCGCTCCGCGCTGCTGCCGCTGCTGCACCTGGTGCAGGCCGAGGAGGGGTTCGTCTCCCGCACGGGCATGGCGTTCTGCGCCGAGCAGCTGGGCCTCACCACCGCCGAGGTCACCGCGGTCGCCACCTTCTACACGATGTACCGCCGCCGGCCGGGCGGTGACTACCAGGTCGGGGTCTGCACCAACACCCTGTGCGCGGTCATGGGCGGCGACGCCATCTTCGACCGGCTCAAGGAACACCTGGGCGTCGGCAACGACGAGACCACCGAGGACGGCAAGGTCACCCTCGAACACATCGAGTGCAACGCGGCCTGCGACTTCGCACCCGTCGTGATGGTCAACTGGGAGTTCTTCGACAACCAGACGCCCCAGAGCGCGACACGGCTCGTCGACGACCTGATCGCCGGCCGGACCGTGGAGCCCACCCGCGGCGCTCCCCTCTGCACGTACAAGGAGACGGCCCGCATCCTGGCCGGCTTCCCCGACACCCGCCCCGGCGCGGTCGGGGCGAGCGGCGGAGCGGGCGCGGCCTCCCTGGTCGGGCTCAGGCTCGCCCGGGGCGAGGCCGCCGCCCCGGCGCGCGTGGTCGGACCCAGGGACGGGGCACCCGAGGGCGCCTCACCCCAGGACGCGCAGACCCACGACCCGTCACCGGCCGAGCACCTGAGCTCGCACGACGCACCGCAGAAGACGTCGGCCTCCGACCCGGAGCACCCGGCCGGACCTGCCGCCGAGGAGGGGGAGTGATGACCTTGGCAGCCGAGATCGACCAGAACGGGACGAGCCCCGAGAAGCTCCTGGCCCCGGTCCTCTCCTCCTTCTGGGACGAGCCGGAGTCCTGGACGCTGGAGACCTACCGCCGCCACGACGGATACGAGGGCCTGCGCAAGGCCCTGGCCATGCCGCCCGACGACCTCATCGCGTACGTCAAGGACTCGGGTCTGCGCGGACGCGGGGGCGCGGGCTTCCCCACCGGGATGAAGTGGCAGTTCATCCCGCAGGGCGACGGCAAGCCGCACTACCTCGTGGTCAACGCCGACGAGTCGGAGCCCGGGACCTGCAAGGACATCCCGCTCCTCTTCGCGAACCCGCACAGCCTCATCGAGGGCATCGTGATCGCCTGCTACGCGATCCGCTCCTCGCACGCCTTCATCTATCTGCGCGGCGAGGTCGTCCCCGTACTGCGGCGGCTGCACGAGGCCGTGCGCGAGGCGTACGAGGCGGGCTACCTCGGGAAGGACGCCCTCGGCTCCGGGCTCGACCTCGAACTCACCGTGCACGCGGGCGCCGGCGCCTACATCTGCGGTGAGGAGACGGCGCTGCTCGACTCGCTCGAAGGACGCCGCGGCCAGCCCCGGCTGCGGCCCCCCTTCCCCGCGGTCGCCGGTCTGTACGCCTGCCCCACCGTCGTGAACAACGTCGAGTCCATCGCCTCGGTCCCCGCGATCCTGCACCGGGGCAAGGACTGGTTCAAGTCGATGGGCAGCGAGAAGTCCCCGGGCTTCACGCTGTACTCGCTCAGCGGACACGTCACCAGCCCCGGCCAGTACGAGGCCCCGCTCGGCATCACCCTGCGCCAGCTGCTCGACATGAGCGGCGGCATCCGGGCCGGGCACCGCCTCAAGTTCTGGACACCCGGGGGCTCCTCGACCCCGATGTTCACCGAAGAACACCTCGACGTGCCCCTCGACTACGAGGGCGTCGGCGCCGCCGGATCCATGCTCGGCACCAAGGCGCTCCAGTGCTTCGACGAGACCACCTGCGTGGTCCGGGCCGTCACCCGCTGGACCGAGTTCTACGCCCACGAGTCCTGCGGCAAGTGCACGCCGTGCCGCGAGGGCACCTACTGGCTGGTCCAGCTGCTCCGCGACATCGAGGCGGGCAAGGGACAGATGGCTGACCTCGACAAGCTCAACGACATCGCCGACAACATAAACGGCAAGTCGTTCTGCGCCCTCGGGGACGGTGCCGCCTCCCCGATCTTCTCCTCGCTGAAGTTCTTCCGCGAGGAGTACGAGCAGCACATCACCGGCAGGGGCTGCCCCTTCGATCCCGCCAGGTCGACCCTCTGGGCCGACGACGAAGACGACACGAACGCTCACCGGGGGGTGAACGCATGACAGTCACCACGAGTGCGCCCTCCGGGGGCGGCGAGGCGGCCGTTCCGCCCGAGGACCTCGTCACGCTCACGATCGACGGCATCGAGATCAGCGTGCCCAAGGGCACCCTCGTCATCCGCGCCGCCGAACTCCTCGGCATCGAGATCCCGCGCTTCTGCGACCACCCGCTCCTCGACCCGGCCGGCGCCTGCCGGCAGTGCATCGTCGAGGTCGAGGGCCAGCGCAAGCCGATGGCGTCCTGCACCATCACGTGCACCGACGGCATGGTCGTGAAGTCCCAGATCACCTCGCCCGTCGCGGAGAAGGCCCAGAAGGGGGTGATGGAGCTCCTGCTCATCAACCACCCGCTGGACTGCCCGGTCTGCGACAAGGGCGGCGAGTGCCCCCTGCAGAACCAGGCGATGTCGCACGGCGGCGCCGACTCCCGCTTCGACGGGAAGAAGCGCACCTTCGAGAAGCCCGTCCCCATCTCCGCCCAGGTGCTGCTGGACCGCGAGCGGTGCGTGCTCTGCGCCCGCTGCACCCGGTTCTCCAACCAGGTCGCGGGCGACCCGATGATCGAGCTGATCGAGCGCGGCGCGCTCCAGCAGGTCGGCACCGGCGAGGGCGACCCCTTCGAGTCGTACTTCTCCGGCAACACCATCCAGATCTGCCCGGTCGGGGCGCTCACCTCGGCGGCGTACCGCTTCCGGTCCCGGCCCTTCGACCTGGTGTCGGCCCCCTCGGTGTGCGAGCACTGCGCGGGCGGCTGCGCGACCCGGACCGACCACCGGCGCGGCAAGGTCATGCGGCGGCTCGCCGCCAACGACCCCGAGGTCAACGAGGAGTGGCTCTGCGACAAGGGCCGCTTCGGCTTCCGCTACGCCCAGCAGCGCGACCGGCTCACCACTCCGCTGGTCCGCAGCGCCGAGGGCGTGCTGGAGCCGGCGAGCTGGCCCGAGGCGCTGGAAGCCGCGGCCGCCGGGCTGTCGGCGGCGCGCGGCAGGACAGGGGTGCTCACCGGAGGCCGGCTGACCGTCGAGGACGCCTACGCGTACAGCAAGTTCGCGCGGGTCGCCCTCGACACCAACGACATCGACTTCCGGGCCCGGGTCCACAGCGCCGAGGAGTCCGACTTCCTCGCCGCGCGGGTGGCCGGGCGCGGCCGGGACCTGGACGGCAGCGGAGTCACGTACACCGCGCTGGAGCAGGCACCGGCGGTCCTGCTGGCCGGCTTCGAGTCCGAGGAGGAGGCGCCCGGCGTCTTCCTGCGGCTCCGCAAGGCCCACCGCAAGCACGGGCAGCGGACGTTCGCGCTCGCCTCGCACACCAGCCGCGGCCTGGAGAAGGCGGGCGGCACGCTGCTCCCCGCCGCACCCGGCACCGAGACCGAATGGCTGGACGCCCTGGCGGGCGGGGTCGGCCTGGAGGGCGAGGGAGCCGTCGCGGCCGAGGCGCTGCGCGGCGAGGGCTCCGTGATCGTGGTGGGTGAGCGGCTCGCCGCGGTCCCCGGCGGGTTCACCGCGGCCCTGCGCACGGCCGCCGCCACCGGCGCCGCACTGGTGTGGATCCCGCGCCGGGCCGGCGAACGCGGTGCGCTGGAGGCGGGCGCGCTCCCGTCCCTGCTGCCCGGCGGCCGTCCCGCGACGGACCCCCGGGCCAGGGAGGAGGTGGCGTCCGTCTGGGGCGTCGCCGAGCTCCCCACCCGCTTCGGCCGCGACACCGGCCAGATCCTGGAGGCCGCGGCCACCGGTGAACTGGCCGCGCTGCTGGTCGCGGGCGTCGACCCCGAGGACCTGCCCGACCCGGCGGCGGCGCTGCGCGCGCTGGACGAGGCCGGCTTCCTGGTCTCCCTGGAACTGCGTCCGGGCGCGGTCACCGAGCGGGCGGACGTGGTCCTGCCCGTCGCGGCCGTCGCGGAGAAGCCCGGCACCTTCCTCAACTGGGAGGGCAGGGCCCGCATGTTCGAGGCCGCGCTGAAGCCCGAACAGCTGCCGAGGACGCTCTGCCCGACGGACGCGCGGGTGCTGCACATGCTGGCCGACGCGCTCGACGTACGCCTGGCACTGCCCGATCCGAGGGCGGTCCGCCGCGAACTCGACCGCCTCGGCGGCTGGCAGGGCGGCCACGCCGACGACCCGCGGGTGACGTCCAACCCGGTGCCCAGGCCCGGTGACGGCGAGGCGGTCCTCGCGGGCCACCGGATGCTGCTCGACCGGGGCAGGCTCCAGGAGGGCGACGAGGCGCTGGCCGGTACCCGGCACGCGGCCGTCGCCCGGCTCTCCCCGGCCACCGCGGCCGAGTCCGGGGTGAAGGACGGCGACCTGCTGGCCGTCACCGGCCCCGCCGGCACCACCGAACTCCCCCTGACCGTCACCGAGATGCCGGACCGCGTGGTGTGGGTGCCGCTCAACTCCGTCGGCCGGGGCGTCCCCGCCGACACCGGCGCCCGGCCGGGCGGACTGGTCCGGATCGGTCCGGCCGCCCCGGGCTCCCACGTCGTGACTACGGAGGTAGGAGAGTGACCGGCCTCGAACGGCTCGCCGCCGCGCCGCGGAACACGGTCCTGGCAGCCGAGGACCTCTCGATGTTCGGCACGGACCCCTGGTGGCTCGTCGTCGTCAAGGCGGTGTTCTGCTTCGCGTTCCTGATGGTGACCGTGCTCTTCTCCATCGTGTGGGAGCGCAAGGTCGTCGCCTGGATGCAGCTGCGCATCGGCCCCAACCGGCACGGCCCTTGGGGCATGCTCCAGTCGCTCGCCGACGGCATCAAGCTGATGCTGAAGGAGGACGTCGTCGTCAAGCGGGCCGACAAGGTCGTCTACATCCTGGCCCCGGTCGTGGCCGCCGCCCCGGCGTTCATGGCCATCGCGGTGATCCCGTTCGGCCCGGCCGACAACCAGGTGTCGATCTTCGGCCACCGCACGACGATGCAGCTGACCGACCTGCCGATCGCGATGCTGTACATCCTCGCGGTCGCCTCGGTCGGCATCTACGGCATCGTGCTGGCCGGCTGGTCCTCCGGATCGACGTACCCGCTGCTCGGCGGTCTGCGCTCCTGCGCCCAGATGATCAGCTACGAGATCGCCATGGGCGCCGCGTTCGCCTCGGTGTTCCTCTACTCCGGCTCGATGTCGACCTCGGAGATCGTGGCGGCCCAGGAGGACCGCTGGTTCGTCCTGCTGCTGCCGGTCTCCTTCATCATCTACATCATCACGATGGTCGGGGAGACCAACCGCGCCCCGTTCGACATGCCGGAGTCCGAGGGCGACCTCGTCGGCGGGTTCAACACCGAGTACTCCTCGATCAAGTTCGCGATGTTCATGCTCGCCGAGTACGTCAACATGGTCACCGTCTCCGCGGTCTCCGTCACCCTGTTCCTGGGCGGCTGGCGGGCCCCGTACCCGGTCAGCACCTTCTGGGAGGGCGCGAACCAGGGCTGGTGGCCGATGCTCTGGTTCGTCATCAAGGTGCAGCTGCTCCTCTTCTTCTTCATCTGGCTGCGCGGCACGCTTCCCCGCGTCCGCTACGACCAGCTGATGAAGCTCGGCTGGAAGGTCCTGATCCCGGTCTCCGTGGTCTGGCTGATGCTGGTCGCCACCGTCCGCGCGCTGAACAACGAGGGCTACGACTACGCGCGGATCCTGCTGTACGTGGCGGGGGCCGTGATCGCCGTCCTGCTGATCTCGTTCGTCGCCGACATCCTCCGGGACCGCAGGACCAGGGCCGCCGAGGAGGCGGCCGGGCCGGAGCCGGCGTTCGACCCGATGGCCGGCGGGTACCCCGTGCCCCCGCTGCCGGGCCAGAGCCTGCCGCCGGTGCCGCGCCGCAGGCCGCGACGCGAGCGCGAGCTCGTGGGCAGCGGCGGGCCCGACCCCCGGAGTGACGACCCCGTAGGTGCCGGAAGTCCGAGCGCCGGAAGTTCGAGTGACGGAAGGGAGGCCGACGGTGTCTGAGTCATCGGAACCCTCCGGGGAGAAGTTCCAGAACCCCGTGGCCGGCTTCGGCGTGACCTTCAAGGCCATGTTCAAGAAGCGGCTGACCGAGCAGTACCCGGAGACGCGGAAGGTCACCGCCCCGCGCTTCCACGGCCGGCACCAGCTCAACCGTCACCCCGACGGGCTGGAGAAGTGCATCGGGTGCGAGCTCTGCGCCTGGGCGTGTCCGGCGGACGCGATCTACGTCGAGGGCGCGGACAACACGGAAGAGGAGCGCTACTCCCCGGGGGAGCGCTACGGCCGCGTGTACCAGATCAACTACGCGCGCTGCATCCTGTGCGGGCTCTGCATCGAGGCGTGCCCCACCCGGGCACTGACGATGACCAACGACTTCGAGCTCGCCAACACCACCCGCGAGAGCCTCATCTACACCAAGGACGAGCTGCTCGCGGGACTCGAGGAAGGCATGGTCGACAGCCCGCACGCGATCTTCCCCGGCATGGACGAACAGGACTACTACCGGGGCCTGGTGACCGAGGCCGCTCCCGGCACGGAGCGCCAGGTCGCCGTGTCCAAGGGAGAGACGGACAAGGAGGTGGACGCGTGACGACCCCCCTGGCCGCGGCGGCCACCCTCACCTCGACCGGCGAGGCCGTGCAGTTCTGGATCCTCGGCACGGTCGCCGTCATCGGCGCGCTCTCCACCGTCCTGATGAAGAAGGCGGTGCACAGCGCGCTGTCGCTGGCCGGCACCATGATCGTGCTGGCGGTCTTCTACCTCGCCAACGGGGCGTACTTCCTGGGCATCGTCCAGGTCGTCGTCTACACCGGCGCGATCATGATGCTGTTCCTCTTCGTCGTCATGCTCGTCGGCGTCACCGCGGCGGACTCGCTGAAGGAGACGCTCAAGGGCCAGCGCTGGCTGGCCGCCGCGTGCGGACTCGGCTTCGGCATCCTGCTGATCGCCGGCATCGGACAGGCGTCCCTGACGTCCTTCAACGGCCTCGGGGCGGCGAACACCGCGCACGGCGGGAACGTCGAGGGCCTCGCCAACCTCATCTTCACCAAGTACGTCTTCGCGTTCGAGATCACCGGCGCCCTGCTGATCACGGCGACCGTCGGCGCGATGCTGCTGACGCACCGCGAGCGCACCGAACGCGCCAAGACCCAGCGGGAGATGTCGCAGGAGCGGGTGCGCGGCAGCCATCTGCCACCGCTCCCGGCCCCCGGTGTCTACGCCCGGCACAACGCCGTGGACATCGCGGGACTGCTCCCGGACGGCACCCCGTCCGAGCTCACCGTCATGCAGACGCTGCGCCGGCGCGGCCAGATCCGCGACGTGTCCGACGAGTCGCTCGCCGATCTCAAGGCGCTGGAACAGCGCTCCGGGGAGCGGCTCGGCCGCGACCGCGGACCAGTCCGTGACTCTGCGGAAGAAGAGGAGGAGGTCGCCAAGTGAATCCGGTCAACTACCTCTACCTCGCGGCCCTTTTGTTCACGATCGGCGCCTCCGGCGTGCTGATCAGGCGGAACGCGATCGTGGTGTTCATGTGCATCGAGCTGATGCTCAACGCCTGCAACCTCACGCTCGTCGCGTTCTCCCGCATGCACGGCAACCTCGACGGCCAGATCATCGCCTTCTTCACGATGGTCGTCGCCGCCGCGGAGGTCGTCATCGGGCTCGCGATCATCGTGTCGCTGTTCCGCTCCCGCCACTCGGCCTCGGTCGACGACGCCAGCCTGATGAAGCTGTAAGGGGTCGGAATCGTGGAAAACCTGATTGCGCTGCTCGTCGCGGCGCCCCTGCTCGGAGCGGTGGTCCTGCTCTGCGGCGGCCGCCGGCTCGACCGGTCCGGACACTGGGCCGGCACGGTGCTCGCCGCCGCGTCGTTCGTCGTCGGCGCCGTGCTGTTCGCCGGCATGCTGGGCAGGAGCGCGGACGACCGCACCCTGCACCAGCACCTGTACAGCTGGATCCCCGTCGAGGGGTTCCAGGCCGACGTGGCCTTCCAGCTCGACCAGCTGTCGATGACGTTCGTCCTGCTGATCACGGGTGTGGGCACGCTCATTCACATCTACTCCATCGGCTACATGGAGCACGACGAGCGGCGACGCCGCTTCTTCGGCTACCTGAACCTCTTCCTCGCGGCGATGCTCCTCCTGGTCATCGCCGACAACTACCTCCTGCTGTACATCGGGTGGGAGGGCGTCGGCCTGGCGTCGTACCTGCTCATCGGCTTCTGGCAGCACAAGCCCAGCGCGGCCACCGCCGCCAAGAAGGCCTTCCTGGTCAACCGGGTCGGCGACATGGGCCTGTCCATCGCGATCATGCTGATGTTCACCACCTTCGGCACCTTCGCCTTCGGACCGGTGCTCACGTCGGCCGGGGACGCCGGCGAGGGCAAGCTCACCGCGATCGGCCTGATGCTGCTCCTCGCCGCCTGCGGCAAGTCGGCCCAGGTGCCGCTCCAGTCCTGGCTCGGTGACGCGATGGAGGGCCCGACCCCGGTCTCGGCCCTGATCCACGCCGCCACCATGGTGACCGCGGGCGTCTACCTCATCGTCCGCTCCGGCGCCATCTTCAACGGCGCGCCCGACGCGCAGCTGGTCGTCGTGGTGGTCGGCGCCGTCACGCTCCTCTTCGGTGCGATCGTCGGTTGCGCGAAGGACGACATCAAGAAGGCCCTCGCCGGGTCGACGATGTCGCAGATCGGCTACATGATCCTCGCCGCGGGCCTCGGCCCCGTCGGCTACGTCTTCGCGATCATGCACCTGGTGACGCACGGCTTCTTCAAGGCCGGGCTCTTCCTCGGCGCCGGCTCGGTCATGCACGGCATGAACGACGAGGTGGACATGCGGAAGTACGGCGGCCTGCGGACGTACATGCCGGTCACCTTCGTCACCTTCGGCCTCGGCTACCTCGCGATCATCGGCTTCCCCGGTCTGTCCGGCTTCTTCTCCAAGGACATGATCATCGAGGCGGCGTTCGCCAAGGGCGGCACCGAGGGCTGGATCCTCGGCTCCGTCACACTGCTGGGCGCCGCGATCACCGCGTTCTACATGACGCGCGTGATGCTGCTGACGTTCTTCGGCGAGAAGCGCTGGCAGCCGGACGCCGAGGGCCACGAGCCGCACCCGCACGAGTCGCCGAAGTCCATGACGATCCCGATGATCGTGCTGGCCTTCGGGTCGGTCTTCGCCGGAGGCTTCTTCTCCATCGGAGACCGCTTCCTGCACTGGCTGGAGCCCGTCACCGGACACGACCACGGGCACGCCCCGGTCAGCGCGACCACCGTCACGGCCGCCACCATGGTGGTGCTCGTCGTCGGGGTCGCCATCGCCTGGGCCATGTACGGGCGCAGGCCCGTCCCCGCCGTCGCCCCGCGCGGCTCCCTGCTCACCAGGGCGGCCCGCCGGGACCTCCTCCAGGACGACTTCAACCACGTGGTCCTGGTGCGCGGCGGCGAACACCTCACCCGCTCCCTGGTCTACGTCGACCACACCCTGGTCGACGGAGTCGTCAACGGCACGGCCGCCTCGATGGGCGGGCTCTCCGGCCGGCTGCGCAAGCTGCAGAACGGCTACGCCCGCTCCTACGCGGTCTCGATGTTCGGCGGTGCGGTGGTCCTCATCGCCGCGACCCTGCTGATGAGGGCGGTCTGATCCCATGTCCTTTCCCCTCCTGACAGCGACGGCGGCGCTCCCGGCGATCGGCGCGATCGCCACCGCCGCGGTCCCCGCCGCCCGGCGCACAGCCGCCAAGTGGCTCGCCCTGGCCGTCTCGCTGGCCACGCTCGTCCTGGCCGGCATCGTGTTCGCCCGCTTCGAGCCGGGCGGTGACCGCTACCAGCTCACCGAATCGCACGCCTGGATCAAGGACTTCGGCGTCCGCTACGAACTGGGCGTCGACGGCATCGGGGTGGCGCTCCTCGCGCTCACCGCGCTGCTGATCCCCTTCGTCGTCCTGGCGGGCTGGCACGACGCCGACCCCCTGGAGACGAACTCCTCCCGGTGGCGGCCGACCCAGGGCTTCTTCGCCCTGATCCTGATGGTCGAAGCGATGGTGATCCTCTCCTTCACGGCCACCGACGTCTTCCTCTTCTACATCCTCTTCGAAGCCATGCTCATCCCGATGTACTTCCTCATCGGCGGCTTCGGGGACCGGGCGCACTCCGGCAGCGACGAGAACGCCGCCGCGCAGCGCAGCTACGCCGCGGTGAAGTTCCTCCTCTACAACCTGGCCGGCGGGCTCATCATGCTGGCCGCCGTCATCGGGCTCTACGTCGTCGCGGGGAGCTTCTCGCTCTCGGAGATCGCCGAGGCGCGGGCCAACGGATCGCTGGACATGTCGGCCACCACCGAGCGGTGGCTGTTCCTCGGGTTCTTCTTCGCCTTCGCGGTGAAGGCCCCGCTGTGGCCGCTGCACACCTGGCTGCCCAACGCCATGGGGGAGGCCACCACACCGGTGGCCGTCCTGATCACCGCGGTCGTCGACAAGGTCGGCACCTTCGCGATGCTCCGCTTCTGCCTCCAGCTGTTCCCGGAGGCCAGCAAGTGGGCGACCCCGGTCATCCTCGTCCTGGCGCTGATCTCCATCGTCTACGGCGCCCTGCTCGCCGTCGGCCAGCGCGACATCAAGCGGCTCATCGCCTACGCGTCGATCTCGCACTTCGGCTTCATCGTGCTCGGCATCTTCGCGATGACCAGCCAGGGCCAGTCGGGCGCCACGCTCTACATGGTCAACCACGGTCTCTCGACGGCCGCGCTGATGCTGGTCGCCGGATTCCTGATCACCCGGCGCGGTTCGCGGCTCATCGCCGACTACGGCGGGGTGCAGAAGGTGGCCCCGGTCCTGGCCGGGACCTTCCTCATCGGGGGCCTGGCCACCCTCTCGCTGCCCGGCCTCGCCCCGTTCGTCAGTGAGTTCCTCGTCCTGGTCGGCGCGTTCAGCGCGTACCCGGTGGCCGGCGTCATCGCCACTGTCGGCATCGTGCTCGCCGCGCTCTACGTCCTCGTCCTCTACCAGCGGACGATGACGGGACCGGTCAGGGAGGGGATCGGGGGCATGCCCGACCTCAAGGTCCGTGAGCTCGCGGTCGCCCTTCCGCTGATCGCCCTGCTGATCTTCCTCGGCGTCTTCCCGAAGCCGCTCACCGAGGTCGTCAACCCGGCGGTGCAGCACACCATGCAGGACGTACAGAAGCAGGACCCCCAGCCCGAGGTGGAGGCCGCCAAGTGAGCGCAACAGCTGTCCACAGCCTGTGGACGACGGCGGGCGAGGTGACATCGGCGGCCCCGGGCGACAGGTTCACCGCGCCGACCATCGAGTACGCCCAACTCGCACCCGTCCTGATCGTGGTCGGGGCCGCGGTCCTCGGGATCCTGGTGGAGGCCTTCGTTCCGCGACGTGCCCGCTACACCACCCAGGTGTTCCTGACGGTCGTCGCCATCGCCGCCGCGTTCGCCGCGGTGGTGGGCCTGGCCGCCGACGGGTACGCCACGGAGAACGCGCACATCGCGGCGATGGGGGCGGTGGCCGTCGACGGCCCGGCCCTGTTCCTCCAGGGCACCATCCTGCTCGTCTCCATGGTCTCCGTCTTCACGTTCGCCGAGCGGCGCCTCGACCCGGCCGCGCACGGCAACCGGGTGGACTCCTTCGCCGCCCAGGCGGGGGCGGTACCCGGCAGCGACGGGGAGAAGGCCGCGGTCAAGGCCGGATTCACCACGACCGAGGTCTTCCCGCTGGCCCTCTTCTCCGTGGCGGGCATGCTCGTCTTCCCGGCGGCCAACGACCTCCTGACGCTCTTCATCGCGCTGGAGGTCTTCTCCCTCCCGCTCTACCTCCTCTGCGCCGTCGCCCGCCGCAAGCGGCTGATGTCGCAGGAGGCCGCGGTGAAGTACTTCCTGCTGGGCGCCTTCTCCTCGGCCTTCCTGCTCTTCGGGATCGCCCTGCTCTACGGCTACGCGGGCACCGTCTCCTACGCGGGCATCGCCAACGTGGTCGACGGCTCCGTCCAGCAGATCGACCCGGCGCTCGCCGACACCATGGGCAACGACGCGCTGCTGCTGATCGGCGGGGCGATGATCCTCATGGGCCTGCTCTTCAAGGTCGGCGCCGTCCCCTTCCACATGTGGACCCCGGACGTCTACCAGGGAGCCCCGACCCCGGTCACCGGCTTCATGGCCGCGGCCACCAAGGTCGCCGCCTTCGGCGCGCTGCTGCGCCTGCTGTACGTGGTGCTGCCCGGCCTCACCTGGGACCTGCGCCCCGTCATGTGGGCCGTCGCGATCGTCACGATGCTGGGCGGGGCGGTCGTCGCGATCACCCAGACCGACATCAAACGGCTGCTGGCCTACTCCTCGATCGCGCACGCGGGCTTCATCCTCGCGGGCGTCATCGCGGCCAGCCCGGACGGCGTCTCCTCGGTCCTCTTCTACCTCGGCGTGTACTCCTTCGTGACCGTCGGCGCGTTCGCCGTCGTCACCCTGGTGCGCGACGCCGGGGGCGAGGCGACCCATCTGTCGAAGTGGGCCGGACTGGGCCGCCGCTCCCCGCTCACCGCGGCCGTCTTCGCGGTGTTCCTGCTGTCCTTCGCCGGCATCCCGCTCACCTCGGGCTTCTCCGGCAAGTTCGCCGTCTTCAAGGCGGCGGCGGACGGCGGCGCGGGCGGCCTCGTCGTGGTCGGTGTGATCTCGTCGGCCATCGCCGCGTTCTTCTACATCCGCGTCATCGTCCTGATGTTCTTCAGCGAGCCGAAGGCGGACGGCCCCACGGTCGCCGTCCCGTCCCCGCTGACGATGACCACCATCGCGGTCGGAGTCGCCGTGACCCTGGTGCTCGGCCTGGCCCCGCAGTACTTCCTGGACCTGGCGAGCCAGGCGGGCGTGTTCGTGCGGTGACACACGGCAGTACCACGACGACGCCGGACGGGCCTGAAGTCAAGCCCGTCCGGCGTTGTCGTACGCGGCGCCTATGGTTGCAGTGGACGGGTGCGGCAGCAGGGAACGGAGCGGGCGGACGATGAGTGTGACGACCGAGAGCGCTGCGCAGCAGACGCTGCACCGGGTGTTCGGGTACGAGGCGTTCCGCGGCGAGCAGGGCGCGGTGATCGAGCACGTCGTCGGCGGCGGCGACGCGGTCGTGCTCATGCCCACCGGTGGCGGGAAGTCCCTCTGCTACCAGATCCCCGCGCTGGTCAGGCCCGGCACCGGCATCGTGATCTCGCCGCTGATCGCGCTCATGCAGGACCAGGTGGACGCGCTGCGCGCGCTGGGCGTCCGCGCGGGCTTCATGAACTCCACGCAGGACTTCGACGAGCGCCGCTCGATGGAGGCCCAGTACGTCGCGGGCGAGCTGGACGTGCTGTACCTCGCCCCCGAGCGGCTGCGCCTCGACGCGACGCTCTCGCTGCTGGCCCGCGGCGAGATCTCCGTGTTCGCCATCGACGAGGCGCACTGCGTCGCCCAGTGGGGCCACGACTTCCGCCCCGACTACCTGGCCCTGTCCGTGCTCGGGGAGCGCTGGCCCGACGTCCCCCGCATCGCGCTGACGGCCACGGCGACCGACGCCACGCACCGGGAGATCACCCAGCGCCTGGGCATGCCCGAGGCCAGGCACTTCGTCGCCAGCTTCGACCGGCCGAACATCCAGTACCGCATCGTGCCGAAGGCCGACCCGAAGAAGCAGCTGCTCACCTTCCTCAAGGAGGAGCACGCGGGCGACGCGGGCATCGTGTACTGCCTCTCGCGCAATTCGACGGAGAAGACCGCCGAGTACCTCTGCCGCAACGGTGTCGAGGCCGTGCCCTACCACGCGGGCCTGGACGCCGGGACGCGTGCCGCCCACCAGTCGCGCTTCCTGCGCGAGGAGGGCCTGGTCGTCGTCGCGACCATCGCCTTCGGCATGGGCATCGACAAGCCCGACGTGCGCTTCGTCGCCCACCTCGACCTGCCCAAGTCCGTCGAGGGCTACTACCAGGAGACGGGCCGTGCCGGCCGCGACGGGGCACCGTCCACGGCCTGGATGGCGTACGGGCTCCAGGACGTCGTCCAGCAGCGCAAGCTGATCCAGGGCGGCGAGGGCGACGAGGCGTTCCGGCGCCGGGCCGCCTCGCACCTCGACTCGATGCTGGCGCTCTGCGAGACGGTCCGCTGCCGACGCGCCCAGCTCCTGACGTACTTCGGCCAGGAGCCCGGCGAGGACACCTGCGGCAACTGCGACACCTGCCTCACCCCGCCCGAGACCTGGGACGGCACGGTGGTCGCCCAGAAGCTGCTCTCCACCGTGGTGCGGCTGAAGCGCGAGCGGAACCAGAAGTTCGGGGCCGGTCAGATCATCGACATCCTGCTGGGCCGCAAGACGGCGAAGACCATCCAGTTCGACCACGACCAGCTCTCCGTCTTCGGTATCGGCGAGGAGCTCGCCGAGGCGGAGTGGCGCGGTGTGGCACGCCAGCTTCTGGCCCAGGGGCTGCTCGCCGTCGAGGGCGAGTACGGCACGCTGGTGCTGACCGAGGAGAGCGGCTCCGTGCTCGGCCGGGAGCGCGAGGTGCTGCTCCGTAAGGAGCCCAAGCGGCCCACGACCCGCTCCTCCTCCGGTGAACGCAGGGGCAGGTCGTCCGCCGCGGTGGCCGACCTGCCGGCGGAGGCCGTCCCGGTCTTCGAGGCACTGCGCGCCTGGCGCGGGGCCCAGGCCAAGGAGCTCGGCCTCCCGGCGTACGTGATCTTCCACGACGCGACCCTGCGGGAGATCGCGGCCCTGCGCCCCGGCTCCCTCGCGGAGCTGGGCGGGGTCAGCGGACTGGGCGAGAAGAAGCTCGCGACGTACGGCGAGGGCGTCCTGGAGGTGCTGGCGGGCCTCGGCGACGCCGCGCCCCCGCAGCCCGCACCCGAGGCGGAGGCGGAGGCGGCGCCCGCACCGGACCGGGCCCAGGTGCCGCCGGCCCGGACCCCGGACCGGGGAGCGGAAGCGAAGTTCGGCTGGGACGAGGAGCCGCCCGAGTTCGACTGAGCGCGGTTCAGGCGCCCCCGGGGCCGCTACCCGCCGACGGTCCCGCACGCGGGGTTCTCCGGGCCGGAACCCCCGGGGAAGTGCCGGGCCCGCCCGGACGGGCGCACGCGGGCGCCCGCGGGCGTGCGCCCGTCCGGCCCTGTCCGCCGCTCACGGCGTGGCGGTGATCCGTCCGGTCACGTCACCGAGCCCGACCCGGGTGCCGTGCGGTCCGGGTGCCCACGCGGTCAGGGTGACCGTGTCGCCGTCCTCCAGGAACGTCCGCTTGCCCTCGGCCAGGTCCAGCGGATCGCGGCCGTTCCACGTGAGTTCGATCAGGGAGCCGCGCTGCTCCGGCTCCGCGCCGCTGACCGTGCCGGACGCGTACAGGTCCCCCGTGCGCAGCGACGCGCCGTTCACCGTCATCTGCGCCAGCTGCTGGGCCGCCGTCCAGTACATCGTGGAGAACGGCGGCTCGGAGACGGTCTGCCCGTTGATCGCCACGGAGATCCGGATGTCGAAGCCGCCCGGCTCCTCGTCGTCCGCGTCCTCCAGATAGGGGAGCAGCTCGGCGTCCCGGGCGGGGGGCGCCGTGCGGGCCTCGTCCAGGGCCTCCAGCGGGGTCACCCAGGCCGACACCGAGGTGGCGAAGGACTTGCCGAGGAACGGGCCCAGCGGGACGTACTCCCAGGCCTGGATGTCCCGCGCCGACCAGTCGTTGAGCAGCGAGAGCCCGAAGACGTGCTCGCGGAAGTCACCGAGGGCCACGGGGGAGCCCTGCTCCGAGGGGACACCCACGACGAAGCCGACCTCGGCCTCGATGTCGAGCTTCACCGAGGGGCCGAAGACGGGCGCGGGGTCGGCGGGTGCCTTGCGCTGCCCGGAGGGGCGCACCACGTCCGTGCCGGACACGACGACCGTGCCGGCCCGCCCGTGGTAACCGATGGGCAGGTGCTTCCAGTTGGGCGTGAGGGCCGCACCGTCCGGACGGAAGATCCGCCCCACGTTGGTGGCGTGGTGCTCGCTGGCGTAGAAGTCGACGTAGTCCGCGACCTCGTACGGCAGGTGCAGCGTCACCGAATCGAGCGGGTGGAGCAGCGGCTCCAGCTCCGGCCGGTGGCTCGGGACCGTCACCCACGCCGTCAGTGCCCGCCGGACATCGCGCCAGGCGGTCCGCCCCGCCGCCAGCAGCGGCATCAGGCTCGGCTGCGCCAGCAGTCTGGCGTACGGCGAACCGAGTGCGCGGGCCGCCGCTCCGGCGTCCAGCACGTGTCCGCCGATGCGGACTCCGACCCTTCGGTCCTCGGGATGTCCGGGGGTGGAGAACACACCGTACGGAAGGTTGTGCGGACCGAAGGGATCGCCCTCGGCCAGGTCGAGCGGGCTGCTCTGCTCGGGCATCTGTCGCTGCCCCTTTCCAGTCGCTTGAGGAACACGGTACGTCGGCGACGCCGGTCGGCGGCAGGGCCTCAAGTAGGCGTAATGCCCGGAAAGTTACGCGATAACCCTGGTCAGCCCGCTGTCCGTGGGATCCGCTTCTCCCAGCTCCGGTGGAAGACGATCTCGTCGCCGTCCCGGCACACGACCTCGTTGGAGGTGATGAAGTCGTCGGCGTCCGCGCTCAGCTCCGAACGCGTCTCCACCCGGACGTCCCAGGCCATCTCCGGCCGGTGCAGCCGGATCGTCCAGTCGGAACGGGCCCGTGCCGAGAGCGGGTCGTCCTGCTGGATCGTGTACGTCTCCAGGGCGTCCTCGGTGAACTCCAGCCCGTCCGGGTAGACGCGCGTGCCGCCGTAGCGGGGATCGACCTCCAGGCGCCATTCGCCCTTGGCCACGTCACGGACCACCAGGCGCTCCGGGCGCTGCTCGTCGAGCGTGACCGGGTGGACGACGCCCAGCGGCTCGGACTGCTCGGGTTCGCCGAAGGTGATCGCCGGGTCCTCGGTGTGCCGGCGGACCGGGAGTTCCACCAGGCTGCCGTCGGCCTCCAGCGTGAAGCCCGCGGAACCCGCCTGGGGCCAGATCCACGGCCAGTACGAGGACGAGACGGCGATCCTGATGCGGTGGCCGGGCGGGAAGGTGTGCCCGATCCCGTTCAGTTCGAAGCTGACGTCCTCGGTCTCCCCGACAGGCCAGTCCTCGCAGCGGTCCCGCCCGTGCCGGGTGGCCAGGTTGAGGGCGCCGCGGGTCACCAGGGTGGAGGAGCCGTCGGGTGCCACGTCGCAGAGCCGCGCGACGGCCTGGCCGCGCGGCACGTCCATCCGCAGGCGGAGCTGCACCCGGGGGCGGCCGAGGATCTCGATCGGGCCGTCCTCGACGGGGAACTCGAAGCACACCGACTTGGCGTCCTCGTCCCGCTGGTCGGGCGGCAGGTCGCCGTCGTTGCCGAACGGGAAGAAGCGGCCCGCGTCCAGTCCGGTCTGCTGCGGTGAGCGGACCGTCTGCGGACCGCCGGCCAGGGCGTACGCCACCGGGGTGACGTTCCCGGACGGCCAGGTGGCGTCCCCGACCCAGCGGCCGGGCAGCGTCTCGTAGACCGTCGCGGGCGGGTGCGAGCCGCTGATCCAGGACCGCAGGAGGGGTTCGTTCATCACCCCGGTGTCCTCGTCCTTGAGGTGCTGGTCCCACCAGCGCAGCGTCTCCTGGAGGAAGCCGATCGCGGGTCCCGGGGGCAGGCCGCGGTCCGGGTACTGGTGAGACCAGGGGCCGATCAGTCCGCGCACCTGCCCGGGGTCCAGGTGCTCGACGAGCCTGAGGACGGTGTCGCGGTACGGGTCGTGCCAGCCGCCCACCGCCAGGACCTTCGCCTTGACGGCACCGTAGTCCTCGCAGACGCTGCCGTGCTTCCAGTAGGCGTCGCGGGTCTGGTGGGCCAGCCAGGTGTGGATGAACGGCTCGACCTTCTCCAGCCGCCGCAGCCACATGTCACGCCAGTCCTCGCCGACGTCCGCCGGGTCCGGGGGACGGGAGACGAAGGCCAGCATGGTGGAGGCCCAGGCGTGCATGTCCACACCGAGGACGGAGCCGCCCATGTAGTGGACGTCGTTGTCGTAGCGGTCGTCGGCCGAGCACACGGTGACGACCGCCTTCAGGGGCTCCGGGGCCAGCGCGGCGATCTGGAGCGAGTTGAACCCGCCCCAGGAGATGCCGAACATGCCGACCCGCCCCGAGCACCACTCCTGCTGGGCCAGCCAGTGCACGACCGCGACCCCGTCCGCCAGCTCCGTGGCGTCGTACTCGTCGCCCGGCATGCCCTCGCTGTTGCCGTGCCCGCGCACGTCCACGCGGACGGAGGCGTAGCCGTGGCCCGCGTACCAGGGGTGGCGCTGCCAGTCGCGCGGCGCCGTCCAGTCGCTCAGCCGGTAGGGCAGGTACTCCAGCAGCGCGGGCACCGGCTCGTCGGTGACCGGCCGCCAGATCCGGGCGTACAGCTGGGTGCCGTCCGCCAGCGGGATGTAGAGGTCCTCGTGGGTGGTCTCGTACGGGAAGTCGGTGCGGATGCGCATGGCGGTACCTCAGTGGACGGGGTGCATGGTGCGCTTGAGCCAGGGAGCGGCGGCGATGACGGCCACACCGGCCGCCACCGCGATAGCGCCATTGACACCGAAGTAGGCGGGGTTGGAGACCTCGCCGTAAAGCTTCACGATCTGTGCCTGGATGCCGTTGGCGAGGGCGAGCGACAGGAACCACAGCGCCATCGTCTGGCTGGCGAACGCCTTGGGGGCGAGCTTCGTGGTGGCGGACATGCCGGAGGTCTCCAGCAGGATGTCGCCGAGGCCGAGGAGGAGGTAGGAGCCGACGATCCACCAGGCGGCCATCTTGTACGTCTCGTCGGCGTGCCCCGAGGTCGGCAGGACCATCAGGAGGAAGGACAGGCCGCCGAGGATCACCCCGATCGCGATCTTGTTCGAGGCGTGCGGCTGCCGCGGTCCCATCCGGGCCCAGACGGCCGCCACCACGGGCGCCAGCGCGACCTCGAAGGCACCCAGCGCGGAGGCGTACCAGCTCGCCGGGAAGTGGAGGCCGAAGATCTCCGTACGCGCGTTCGTCGAGGCGAGCAGGATCATCGTCGAGTACGCCTGGAAGAGGATGAAGTTGAAGACGACGGAGGCCAGGAACAGGACGACGTACGGCCGGAGCCGGCCGCGCTCCTCCGCGTCGACCCGGGGGCTCCTGAACATCACCACGAAGTACACGACCGGCGCGATCACCGAGATGACGGTGAGCACGTCGACGAACCGGTCCAGGGTGAGCCAGCCGGCCAGGGCCAGGGCCGTCGCCACCAGCGCCACGGCCACGGCGCCGGCGACGATCGTCCGGACGGCCCTGCGCATGGGACCGGGGGCGAGGGCGTACTCGGCCGCGTGCTTTCGCCCGGCCAGGTGACGCCGGCCGGCCACGTACTGGATCAGGCCGAGCGTCATGCCGAAGGCGGCGGCGGAGAATCCCCAGTGCCAGCTCGCGTGCTCGCCCAGCCAGCCGGTGACCAGCGGGCCGGCGAAGGCACCGATGTTGATGCCCATGTAGTAGAGCGCGAAGCCGGCGTCGCGGCGGTCGTCCTCGGTGCCGTAGAGCTTGCCGACCATCGAGGCGACGTTGGGCTTGAGCAGGCCCGTGCCCGCGCTGATCAGGCCGAGGCCCACCCAGGTCATGGCGGCCGTCGGCACCGCCATGGCGTAGTGGCCGCAGGCGATGAGGATGCCGCCGTACAGGACGGCGCGGTACGAACCGAGGATGCGGTCCGCCAGCCAGCCGCCCGCGACCGACACGAGGTAGACGAGGGTGCCGTAGGCGGCGGACACGGAGGCGGCGGTGCCCGGGTCCATGCCCATGCCGCCGTCGGAGACCGTGTCGGCGAAGAAGAGGACCAGGATGGCCTGCATCCCGAGGAACGAGAACCGCTCCCAGACCTCCAGTCCCGACAGGGTCATCAGGCCCCGTGGCTGGCCGAAGAAGGCGTGATCGTCTCCGGGCGGCGGCTGGGCCGGTTCGGTACCGGGCGCGGTGTGGGACAAAGCGACAACTCCTGATCGTATGAGCTGATGCCGAACATACCGGCGGTGGCGGGAAGGCGCCCACGGTGATCCAAAGGGGACCGGATACGCTGACTCGAGTGAGGACAGCGACACATCGACATTCCGTGTGATCGTCAGCAGACAGGAGATCCCCTCGTGACCGTCGTCGGGCCGTTCGGACTGAGCGTGCGGGACCAGGCTCTTGAGGCCGATGTCCAGGCCGGTTTGGCCGCTGTCGAGGCGGGGCTGCTGGATGCCACCAAAAGTGAGGTCCCGTTCATCACGGAGGCCGCGCAGCACCTCGTGAGCGCGGGCGGCAAGCGTTTCCGGCCCCTGCTGGTGATGCTCGCGTCGCAGTTCGGCGACCCCGACGCCCCGGGCGTCGTCCCCGCCGCCGTCGTCGTCGAACTGACGCACCTGGCGACGCTGTACCACGACGACGTGATGGACGAGGCGGACGTACGCCGCGGGGTGGACAGCGCCAACGCCCGCTGGGGCAACTCCGTCGCCGTCCTGACGGGTGACTTCCTCTTCGCCCGGGCCTCGCACATCCTGGCCGACCTCGGGCCGCAGGCCGTCCGCATCCAGGCGGAGGCGTTCGAGCGCCTGGTCACCGGTCAGATCCTGGAGACCGCGGGACCGCGCGACGGACGCGACCCCGTCGACCACTACATGGACGTGCTGGGCGGCAAGACCGGCTCGCTCGTCGCCGTCTCCGGCCGGTTCGGCGCCCTGATGGCGGGGGCCGACGAGGCGGTCGTCGACATCCTCACCCAGTACGGCGAACGCCTGGGCATCGCCTTCCAGCTCGCCGACGACTTCCTGGACATCGCCAGCGACTCCCACGAGTCCGGCAAGACGCCCGGCACCGACCTCCGCGAGGGCATCCCCACCCTGCCGGTCCTGCACCTGCGCGCGCGGGCGGCGGCCGGCGGGAGCCCCGAGGACAAGGAACTCGTCGAACTCCTCGACGGCGACCTCGCCGACGACGCCCGGCTCGCGGAGGCGCTGCGCCGGCTCCGCGCCCACCCGGCGCTCGAACAGGCGCGGCGCGACACCGTCCGCTACGCCCAGGAGGCACGGGCGACCCTGGCGCCGCTGCCCGAGTGCTACGCGAAGGCCGCGCTCGAAGAACTCTGCGACGCCGTGGTGCACCGCGCGGGCTGATCCCCGCCCCGGGCCCCGGTCGGCCCACCGGGGGCGGGCGAACCCCTAAGGGCCCGGTGCACCCGGCGCCTTGCGGGTCATCCCGGAGAGGTACGCCCAGTTGCTCCCGAGGGCTGACGCTTGTCCTCGCCCGATTTGGTCAGATGGATGACAACCACTCCTGACCACATCGGGTGAGAATGGCGGCGGGGAGTGGACGAGTGCAACGGGATGGCAGCCGCCGACCACGGAGGTAGAGCACACATGGCACCGAACGACAGCGCGGAGACCAACGGCGAGGCCACGGGCACTGTCGTGGGCCGCCGCAAGGCGGCACGCTACATCGTCCCGTTCGCGGTGGCGGGAGTGGCGGCGGCGACGATCGGACTCGTCCCGGCGCTCGCGGACTCCGGCGACCCGGACCTTCCGGACATCACCGCCCAGGAACTCGTCGAGAAGATCGCCGCGTCCGACCAGGAACAGCTCTCCGGCACGCTGAAGGTCAGCACCGACCTCGGCATCCCCTCGCTCGGCGGGCTCGCCGGCTCCTTCGCGCCGGACTCCGGTGCGGCGGGGTCGAGCGCGTCCCCGGACACCAAGCTGATGGAACTCGCCTCCGGGACGCACACGCTCCGGGTCGCCGTCGACGGCCCCGACAAGCAGCGCCTGTCGATCCTCGGCGAGGGCTCGGAGTACAGCCTCGTCCACAACGGTGACGACGTCTGGGGCTACGACAGCGCGAGCGACGAGGTCTACCACGCCACGTCCGGAGCCGACGGGCACACGGGCGGCGGGGCCGGGGAGCACAAGAAGGCCGAAGGGGTGCCCGCCACCCCGAAGGAGCTCGCCGAGGAGGCGCTCGCCGCCGCGGACGGCACCACGTCCGTCACCGTCGGCGGCACCGCGCAGGTCGCCGGGCGCGACGCGTACAAGCTCGTGATCAAGCCCGAGCAGTCCGGTTCGACGATCGGCTCCGTCACCGTGGCGGTCGACGCCGCGACCGGCGTCCCGCTGAAGTTCACACTGGCCCCCAGCGGCGGCGGCAAGGCCGCGGTCGACGCCGGCTTCACCAAGGTCGACTTCGCGAAGCCCGACGCCTCCTCCTTCACCTTCACCCCGCCCAAGGGCGCGAAGGTGACCGAGGCCGACGACCTGAAGGCCGGGGCGGAGAAGAAGGGCGCGACGGACAAGGCACCGGAGGGCCTGGGCGCGCTGGAGGACTTCAAGGGCCTCAACGTCATCGGCAAGGGCTGGAACTCCGTCGCCGAGATCGAGCTGCCGGGCGGGGCGGGGCTGCCCGCCCCGGGCTCCGGCGGCGGACCCGCGCAGGCCCAGCAGTTCCTGGACGCGCTCGGCGACAAGGTCACCGGCGACTTCGGCTCGGGCACGGTCTTCCGTACCCGCCTGGTCAACGCCCTGCTCACGGAAGACGGCAAGGTCTACGTCGGCGCCGTCACCGGGGACGCCCTGGTGAAGGCGGCCGACACCGCCCGGTAGGACGCACCGTACGCCCCGCCCCGTCGTACGCTCCGTACGGCGGGGCGGTTCGTGCGGACGGGCCCCGCGCACGCGGGGCCGCGCCGGGCATCGCGTACGGCACACGGCGTGCGGGGCGCGGGCGCCGGACACGGCGGGACAGGACCGGGAGTGCGGATGACCGACACAGCGGCCGCCACGGCGGGGCCGGAGACGGGGCCGGGATCCGGCGCCGTGATCGAGACGCGCGGGCTCACCAAGCGCTACCGGGGCGGCCGGCCGGCCGTCGACGGGCTCGACCTCACCGTCCCCGGCGGCAGCGTCTTCGGCTTCCTCGGCCCCAACGGCTCCGGCAAGACCACCACGATCCGGATGCTCATGGGGCTCATCGACCCGACCGCCGGGACCGCGCACGTCCTGGGCCACCCCATGCCGGCCGCCGCCCGCACGGTGCTCCCGCAGGTCGGCGCGCTCATCGAAGGGCCCGCGCTGTACGGCTTCCTGACGGGCCGGGGCAACCTGGTGCGCTTCGACTCCGCCGACCCGTCCGCCGACCCGCGGACCCGGCGCGCCCGGGTGGAGCACGCCCTCGAACGGGTCGGGCTCGCGGCCGCGGCCGGCAAGAAGGCCAGGGCGTACTCGCTCGGGATGAAGCAGCGCCTCGGGCTGGCCGCCGCCCTGCTCCAGCCCCGCAGACTGCTCGTACTGGACGAACCGACCAACGGCCTCGACCCGCAGGGCATGCGCGAGATCCGCTCCCTGGTCCGGGAGCTCGCGGCCGAGGGCACCACCGTCTTCCTCTCCTCGCACCTCCTGGACGAGATCGAACAGGTCTGCACCCACGCGGCGGTGATGGCCCGCGGCAGGCTCCTCGTCCAGGGCCCGGTGGCCGCCCTCGCCGCGGGCACCCGGGGCCGGCTCAGCGTCACCACCCCCGACCCCGTCGACGCCGCACGCGTCCTGGCGGAACACGGGGCGACGGGGCTGGTGACCGAGGGGGACCGGGTGAGCACCGACGCGCCGTCGGCCGCCGTGGACCTCGCGGAGATCAACGCCGCCCTGGTGCGCGCGGGTGTCCGGGTACGCGCCTTCGGGCTCCAGCGGGCCTCGCTGGAGGACGCCTTCGTCGCACTCACCGGAGAGGGATTCGATGTCGCAGGCTGAACGCACGGCGGCCCCCGCACCCCGCGCGCCGCGCCGCGCGCTGTGGACCCTCGGAATCCTCCGGTCCGAACTCGCCACCACGCTGCGCCGCCGGCGCACCCTGGCCCTGCTCGGTGTGCTGGCGGCCGTGCCGGTCCTCATCGGGATCGCCGTCCGGATCGAGACGGGCGGCGGCCCGCGGGGCGGGCCGGGCGGCGGAGGCCCCGCCTTCCTCTCCCAGGTCACCCACAACGGCCTGTTCCTGGTCTTCGCGGCGCTCGCCGCGACCCTTCCCGTCTTCCTCCCGATGGCCGTCGGCGTCGTCGCGGGGGACTCCGTCGCGGGCGAGGCGAGCGGCGGCACCCTGCGCTACCTGCTGGTCGCACCGGCGGGCCGCACCCGGCTGCTCCTCGCGAAGTACGCCTCCGTGCTGGTGTTCTGTCTGGCCGCCACCCTGGTCGTTGCGGCCTCGGCACTCGCGGTGGGAGCACTGCTCTTCCCCGTGGGGGAGGTCACGACGATCTCGGGCACCCGGATCGGCTTCGGCGAAGGACTCCTGCGCGCCGGGCTCGTCGCGGTCATGGTGGCGGTCTCCCTCACCGGCTTCGCCGCGCTGGGCCTCTTCGTCTCCACCCTGACCAACAGCGGGATCGCGGCGATGGCGGCCACCGTCGGGGTGCTGATCACCGCGCAGATCCTGGACACGATGCCGCAGCTGCACGCGGTACACCCGTACCTCTTCCCGCATTACTGGCTGTCCTTCACGGACCTGCTGCGCGACCCCGTCTACTGGGACGAGCTGGTCAGGAACCTGGGCCTGCAGGTGGTGTACGCGGCGGTGTTCGGCTCCGCGGCCTGGGCGCGCTTCACGACGAAGGACATCAGCGTCTGAGGGGTGCGGCACCGGCCGTCCGCACCGCCGGCCGGTCGAGCCGTCCCCCGATCGGCTCGTCGCGGCACGAACGGCACGAACGGTGTGCTGAACGGAACGTCACGACACGGTACGTTCCGTTTCCAGCCTGGTCATTGTTCGACTTTTGGCGACGACCTGTCAATAAGCGGTGGGGGTAATCCCCCTATGCTCACCGAATGATCACATCGCCGAGTTCCCTGCGCCGCAGCGAGAGGTCACGACGGGCGACGCTGGACGCCGCCCTGGAGCTGTGCACGGAGAAGGGGTACGGCCGGGTCACGATCGAGGGCATCGCGGCCCGCGCGGGTGTGAGCAAGAAGACGATCTACCGCTGGTGGCCGTCGAAGGGCGCGGTGATGCTGGAGGCGTTCGCCGAGAGGTTCGTCGGCGCCACTCCGTTCGTGGACAGCGGCGACGTCGCGGCCGACATGCGCAGGCACATCAACGGCGCGGTGAAGCTGGTCACCACCGCCCCCTACGGCCCCGCCTACGCCGGGATCCTGTCGGAGATGCACCACGACGACGTCCTCGCGCAGGCCGTACGCGAACAGCTGGTCGGCCCCCGCTTCGACGCCGCCGTGGGGCGCCTGCGCCGGGCCCAGGACCAGGGGCAGATACCGGCCGGAGCCGATCTCCCGCTCGCGGTCGAGATGCTCTACGGACCCGTCTACTACCGGCATGTGCTGCGGAACCCGCCTCAGGACGAGGCGACGGTGACGGCGCTCGTGGACCACGTCCTGCGGTCCCTGGGCGTCGTCGTCCGCGACGCCGAGGGGGAGGGCGGTGGCTCCGGGGACCCCGCGGGCGGGGCGTCCGGCGCGGGCGGCGCACCTGCTCGGGACGGCGCCGCCGCGCCCGGCGGTCTCAGCTGAGGAAGGTCTTCGCCCGCGCGACGGCGCCGGTGTCGGACAGCACGTCACCGGGCCTGCTGCCGTTGCCCAGCAGCACCCCGCCCCAGCGCATCCCGAGGTAGCGCGCCGAGTTCCGCAGGGTCCCCACGAGCGGGTCGGCGGCCGACGGGTCGGTGTCCGCGAGTGCGGTGACCCCCCACAGGGTCTTGCCGGCCATCCGCTGCCGGAAGCCCGCTCCGGGATCCCTCAGCCACCCCGACCAGTGGTCCAGGTAGCGCTTGGCGGAGGTGGAGACCGCGTACCAGTACAGCGGTGAGGCGATGACCACGTCGGTGGCGGCGAGTGTCGCCTCCAGCAGCGTCGCGGCGTGTCCGGCGGGGGCGGGGTGGCCGCCCGCGTGCCGCCGGTCCTCGAAGTCGGGCAGCGGGAGCTCGCGCAGGTCCAGCCACCGCTGCCCCGTACCGGCCGGGAGCTGTTCGGCCGCGAGCCGTGCGAGCGTCTCGGTGTTGCCGCCGGCGCGGCTGCTGCCGAGCAGGAAGAGGACGTCGCGTGTGGTCATGGTGGCCCCCCGGAATGGATGTGTGCGGCGTTTACCCGCGTACGCAGCATATGCATGTGCATGGAATAGGGGGAGGTGTTTTCCGGCCGCCGGGCCCGGGCGGCCGGGCGCTCTCAGGGGAAGAGGCGGTCGAGGACCACCGCGACCCCGTCGTCCTCGTTCGAGAGCGTGACCTCGTCGGCCGCGGCACGCAGTTCCGGGTGCGCGCCTGCCATCGCCACCCGGTGGCCCACGAGGCGGAACATGGGCAGGTCGTTGGGCATGTCACCGAACGCCACCGCGCCGGCCGGGTCGCGGCCCAGCAGCCCGGCGGCCGAGGAGATCCCGGTGCCCTTGTCCACACCGTACGGCGCGAGTTCCACGGTCCCCGGGCCCGCCATCGAGACGGACGCCAGATCGCCCACCGCCCCACGGGCCGCCGCGGCCAGTTCGTCGTCCGTCAGCTCGGGGTGGCGTATCAGCACCTTGATGACCGGCGCCGCCCACAGCTCCGCGCGGTGCCGGGTGCGCTGTGCGGGGAGCGAGGGGTGCGGCATGCGGTAACCCGGCTCGATCAGTGTCCGTCCGTCGGCGCCGTCCTGGTCCACCGCCGCGAAGACCTGCCCCACCTCCGCCTCGATCTTCCCCAGCGCTGTGTCGGCCAGCTCGCGGTCCAGGGTCACCGAGCTGACCATGCGGGCCGCCCCGGCGTCGTACACCTGCGCGCCCTGTCCGCAGACCGCGAGGCCGTCGTAACGGAGGTCCGCCAGCAGGGCCCGTATGCCGGGGACCGCCCGGCCCGTGACGATCAGATGCGGCGCCCCCGCCGACGCGGCGCGGGCCAGGGCGGCGCGGGAACGGGGGCTCACGGTGTCGTCGGAACGCAGCAGGGTGCCGTCCAGATCCGTGGCGACGAAGGTGTATGCGGCGGGTGGCGTGACCATGGGGCCAGCCTAGAGAGATCGCCTTCCCGCCGTACGCCGCTGACCTGCGCGGACGGTCGGACCCGTCAGTGGACGCAGAATTCGTTGCCCTCCGGGTCCAGGAGCAGCTGCCACGACCCGCCCGGGACCTCGACCGTCCGCAGCGTGCTCGCCCCCAGCCCCACGAGCCGTTCCGTCTCCGCCTCGCGCTGCCCCGGGGCCGAGTGGACGTCCAGGTGGAGGCGGTTCTTCGCCGTCTTGGGCTCCGGTACGCGCTGGAACAGGAGCCGGCGGCCGAGCCCGGTCCCGCTCCGCTCCTCGTACGGATCCTCCGGGTGCCGCACCGCGGCCAGATCGCGCCAGGCGCGGCGCCCGTGCGGCTCGACGGTGTCCGCTTCGGTCACCGCCCCGGCGCCGAGCAGTTCCTCGATGAGAGCGCTGTTGTCCTCCACGACGTAGCCGAGGGCCTCGGCCCAGAAGTCGGCCTGGGCGTGCGGGTCCTGGGCGTCGACGACGACCTTCCAGTGCAGAGTCATGGACACCGTTTGTACCGGCTGTCCGGGCACCGCGGCAACGGGCACGCCGCGACCGGTCCGCCCCGTCAGCGCGGCGGGCAGACCGCGCAGACGTGGCCGTCGCAGGCGGTCAGGAGCTTCCCCGCCGCCTCGCGCACCGCCGGATCGCCGTCCGCGGCGAGCCGTTCGGCCGCCGTCCGGCCCGCCAGGACGGCGAGATGCGCGTCCCTGGTCCACTCCGGGTGGTGCGCGTGGCCGTGGGAGAGGATCGTCCCCAGCAGGCCGAGCACCCCCGCCCGGTCCTTCACGGTCTCCGTGGCGGCGAGTTCCCAGAGGAACGGCACCGTGGCGACCGTCGCGTCGAACACGGCCAGCGCGCCGATCCGCTGCCCCAGATCGCTCAGGGCGTCCTCGGCCGACTCGCTGTCGCCCCAGGCGATCCGCGACAGCATCCCGGGGACCTGGGACGCGGAGCCCTGGGCATGGCGCAGCTCATGCCACCGGACGTGCCTCATGCCCCGCAGGATGGTCCCCATCCGGGCACTCAATCAGCCTTTGGGGGTGCCGTCCACCATGCCTGCCCCACGCATCGGTTCCGGCTCCCGCGCCCCGTCCAGCGCCGCCAGGTACCGGCGTACCGCGCCGTCGTCGGCGGCGTCCGCGATCAGCCCCACGTGGTTGTCGGGGCGGACCACGACGACGGCGTCCCCCTCGACGCCGTACGCCCTGCGGGCGTGCCCGTCCCGGTCGTGCAGTGCCCCCGGCAGCGGGGCGGCGGTCCCGGGGCCGTACACCCGGAAGGTCCGTACGGCGTCCCCGTGGAAGGCCGCCGCCTCCCGCAGTACGCGCTCGGATCCCGGCCCGAAGCCGAGCACCGTGAGGTGCGGCCCGGCGAAGGCGTGGAACAGCCGGGTCGGCGCACCGGTCGCGGCGTCGGCGCAGGGGGCGTCCGGGGCGCGGTCACCGGACCGGACGCGGCCCCGGCCCCCGGGGCGGGCGAGGGAGCTCCACCGGTAGCCCGGGTGGGGTCCCGCGGCCGACGGGGCGACCGCGGCCTCGAGCCCGCCGCCCGGCTGCCTGATCGCCTCCAGCGTGGCCCGCAGCCGTTGCGAGGTGAGGTCCAGCGTCCGGGCGGCGACCGGCAGGCGCTCCTCCTCGTAGGTGTCCAGCAGCGCCGCCCCCGCCCGTCCCCGCAGCACCTGGGCGAGCTTCCAGCCGAGGTTGTGGGCGTCCTGGATGCCGGTGTTCATGCCGAGCCCGCCCGCGACCGCGTGCACATGGGCGGCGTCCCCGGCGAGCAGGACCCGGCCCACCCGGTAGCGGTCCGCCATGCGCACGTTGACGCGGTACGTCGAGAGCAGGGTGGCCGAGGTGAGGTGGGCGGCCGGCAGCCGGGTGTGCCGGGCGAAGAGGCGCCTGAAGCCGTCGGGGGAGGGGGCGAGGGCACGGCCCCGCGCGTCCCGCTCCGGACCCGACTGGTACCACCAGCCCGCCCGCGTGCCGGGGACGGGGCAGAGCATGACGGCCCCGTCCTCGTCGAACCACTGGTGCCAGACGCCCCGGTCCAGGACGCCCGGGGTGATCTCGACGTCGCCGCAGACCATCAGCCGCTCCTCGTCGGTCTCCCCCTCGAAGGGGATGCCGAGCAGCGTGCGCACGCGGCTGTGCGCGCCGTCGCAGCCCACCACGTAGCGGGCGCCGGCGCGGGAGCCGTCGGCGAGGGCGGCGGTCACCGAGGTGCCGTCGTCGGTGATCCCCACGACCTCGGTGCCCGTCTCCACCGCCACGCCGAGTCCGGCGAGGCGGTCGCGCAGGATCTCCTCCAGCCGCCACTGCGCGATCAGCCGGCCCCGGTCGTACGGCGCGTCCGGCGTCGGCGCGGAACCGGCGTACGGGTCGGTGTCCGTGACCGCCGCGCCGTCGCGGTACTTGCGCATCGGGAGCGGCGCCCATCCCGCCGCCAGCACCGCCTCGACGACCCCCAGGTCCTCCAGCACCTCGAGGGAGCGGGGGTCGGGGCCCTTCGCCCGTGAACTGCGGGGGTGACCGGGCGACTTGTCCACGATCCGGACGCCGGTGCCGCGCCTGGCCAGATCACAGGCCAGCGTGAGCCCGGTCGGGCCCGCGCCCACGATCAGTACGTCGGTCATGCCTGCTCCTCGGTCCGCGCCGTCCTCGACCCACAGAGAAACGCAACCGAGTCAAAAAAGCAACTGAGTCACTATTTTGGCGCCGGGGTGCCCGTGTCCGGTGCGGAAGCGGAAGCCGTCCCGAGAGGCGCCGCCGCCTCCGCGGCCCGCACGGCGAGCCGCAGTGCCTCCGCCCGCGTGCGCCGCGTCGCACGTAGCGCGTCCCAGGTCAGCAGGATCAGCGCCACCCAGACCAGGGCGAAGCCCGCCCATCGCTCGGGCGGCATCGCCTCGTGGAAGTACAGGATGCCGAGCGCGAACTGGAAGACCGGCGCGAGGTACTGCAACAGTCCCAGGACGGACAGCGGCACCCGGATCGCCGCGGCCCCGAAGCAGACGAGCGGGATCGCGGTGACGAGCCCCGTCGCGGCGAGGAGGACCCCGTGGCCCGCGCCCCCCGCCAGGAACGTCGCGTCACCGCTCGCCCCGAGCCACAGCAGGAAGCCGAGCGCGGGGACGAACAGCACGGCGGTCTCGGCGGCCAGCGACTCCAGGCCGCCCATGTTGACCTTCTTCTTCGCCAGGCCGTACGTCGCGAACGAGAACGCCAGCGCCAGCGAGATCCACGGCGGCTGCCCGTAGCCGACGGCCAGGACGAGCACCGCGGCGAAGCCGGTCGCGACCGCGGCCCACTGCGCGGGCCTCAGCCGCTCACCCAGCAGCAGGACGCCCATCGCGATCGTGACCAGCGGATTGATGAAGTAGCCGAGGGACGCCTCGACGACGTGGCCGTTGTTGACGGACCAGATGTACAGACCCCAGTTGACGGAGATCACGGCCGCGGCGACCGCGATCAGCCCCAGCCGCCGGGGCTGCCGTATCAGCTCGCCGATCCACGCCCAGCGGCGCAGGGCCAGCAGGGCGACGGCCACGACACCCAGCGACCAGACCATCCGGTGGGCGAGGATCTCCACCGCCCCGGACGGTTCCAGCAGCGGCCAGAAGAGGGGGACGAGCCCCCACATCCCGTACGCGCCGACTCCGTACAGCAGGCCAGCCCGCTGCTCGTTCTTCCCGTTCACGGGCCCTCCCGGCGCTCCCCTGCGTCGGCGGTCGGCCGACTGCACGACGGTAGCGCCGGAAGGGCCCTCTGTCATTGCCGTCTCACGGAGACGGTCGTGACAGGTGACCGGGGGGCCCGGTCAGGCCGCGGCCACCGCCGCGGCGACCGTCTCGGCCAGGGGAGTGGTGGGCCGGCCGATCAGACGGGCCAGGTCCCCGCTCGTCCCCGCGAGCAGACCGCGCGCGATGGCCTCGTCCACGTCCACCAGGATCGCGGCGAAGGGCCCGGGCACTCCGGCACCGGTGAGGATCTCCTGGTGGACCGCCGCCGGCACGTTCCGGTACGTGATCTCCTTGCCGGCCGCCTCCGCCACCACGGCGGCGTACTCCGCCAGCGACCAGGCCACGTCCCCGCTCAGCTCGTACGCCCTGCCGAGGTGGCCCTCGCCGGTCAGTACGGCGGCGGCCGCGTCGGCGTAGTCGGCCCTGGTGGCGGAGGCGACGCGGCCCTCGCCCGCGTTCGCGACGACGGCGCCGTGCTCCAGCACGGGCGCCAGGTTCTCCGTGTAGTTCTCGGTGTACCAGCCGTTGCGCAGGAAGGTGTACGGCAGGCCGGAGTCCAGGACCAGCTGTTCGGTCACCTTGTGCTCGGCGGCCAGCTGGAAGTCCGCGTCCGGCCCGCCCAGTACGCCCGTGTACGCGAGCTGCGCCACGCCCGCCGCCTCGGCGGCTCCGATCAGGGCGGTGTGCTGGGGGATGCGCCGGCCGACCTCGTTGGCCGAGATCAGCAGCACCCGGTCACCCGCCCGGAACGCGTCCGTGAGGGTCTCGGGCCGGTCGTAGTCGGCGATGCGCAGCTCGACGCCACGGGCGGCGAGGGGGGCGGCCTTGTCCTTGTCGCGGACGACGGCCGCGACCGACGCGGCGGGGACCGTGGCGAGCAGGCGCTCGACGACGAGGCGGCCGAGATGGCCGGTGGCTCCGGTGACGACGATGCTCATGGCTTTCCTCCTGATGGGCCGGCCGGTCGCCGGCCCGTGCGCTGTTCCTTGCGGCGTGAACTCTTCTCCTCACTCTAGGGTGCACACTTTCTAAACGAAAGTACCCACTTTGAAGTAAGGTACTGGCATGAACGTAAGCGGTATCAGGGTCCCGGGCGTCAACCAGCCGATGTGCCCTTCCAGGCAGGTGCTGGAGCACGTCACCAGCCGCTGGGGGGTGCTGGTGCTCGCCGCCCTGCTGGAGCGCTCGTACCGCTTCAGCGAGCTGCGCCGCACCGTGGGCGGGGTCAGCGAGAAGATGCTCTCCCAGACCCTGCGGACGCTGGAGCGGGACGGTTTCGTGCACCGGGATGCCATGCCCGTGATCCCGCCGAGGGTGGACTACTCGCTCACCCCGCTCGGCAGGGAGGCCGCGGAGCAGGTCTGGGGCCTGGCCCGGTGGGCGGAGCGGCGGCTGGAAGCGGTGGAGCGCGCCCGCGAGACGTACGACGGGGCCCGGAGCCGGCCGGCTCCGGACCCCGTCGGGCAGGACTGACGGCCAATCAGCCGACCACGGTCCACGTGTCCTTACCGGACAGCAGGGCGCTCAGGTCGCCCTTGCCGTGCTGCTCGGTCGCGGTGTCGAGCTGGTCGGACATGAGGGTGTCGTAGACGGGGCGTTCGACGCTGCGCAGGACTCCGATGGGGGTGTGGTGGAGGGTGTCGGGGTCGGCGAGGCGGGTGAGGGCGA